>JBDTTD010000059.1:0-12010 GCA_039930805.1 Gemmatimonadales bacterium
TCGACTTTTACCACTCCATCATCTCGATCCTCCGCAGGCCAACCCGGAGGGAGAGAAACGTGGCGGCCAGGCAGACCAGCATCACCGTCGCACCGGAGAGGACCAGCTGATAGGTGATGCCCATCGGCCGTTCAGCGTAGCGCTGGTCCCGGAGATACTCCGTCACCGGACCTGCCTCGATCACGAGGATCAGGGCCAGTAAACAGAGGCCGCTCATCATGTATACCAGTCCCCCAAAGCTGGTGGGGATCTGGGCCGCGTTCTCGGTTCCGAACTGCGGATAGAGCGCCCCGAAAGACAGGGCCAGCGCGCTGACGGCCAGGGTGTAGAGCACGATGGTGACAACCGCCACGGCCATCATGAAGGCGCTCACGTGGAGAAGCCAGTTGGTGAAGACCGTTATCATCAGCGCCAGGAGGAGCAGCGGGATCGTTCCCAGCCAGTACTTGCTCCAGAGCATGGCGCGGGGATCGAGCGGGCTGGACCGGAGCAGCCACATCTGGCGTCCCTCCAGCGAGATTGCCGGAAACACGAATCGCGCCGCCACCGCCGCCAGGACGAAGCCGGCCAGCCCCAGGTTGAGGAAAGAGATGAGGGTCACCAGGCGAAACGGCACCCGCTCACCGGAATGCAGCGGCAGTGATCTGATGTTGAAAAGATATACCAGGAGGAGCACGGCCAGGAGAATGAGCTGGCTCCACTGGGTGTTGTCGCGGAAGAACAGACGCAAATCCTTGAGGATTAATTCGCGTCTCGAGGGCGGCAGCGAGCGAAGCATGCGGGACAAGGGTCCCCGCAGCGGCCGCCGCACCTTTCGCTCGGCCCCTTCTTGCGCCTTGGAGAAGCCGAGAGAATAGAGTCGTCCGTGCAGCAGGGCCCCCAAGCTCACCGCGACTGCGGCGGCCCCCCAGAGTTTCGCCACCGGCCAGGGATCCGCCACGCGAAGCAGCCAGTTCATCACCATTGAAGCGGTCCATTCGCTGGGCAGGAACGCGCTGGTCGGGGTGCGGAGCACCGCCAGGTAGTCCACCAGGTTCCTGAACCCTTCCGGCTGCGCCAGCTGCTCGGGACGCAGAAAACGCAGGCTCACCAGGACGATCACCACGGCGCCTGTCGCGATCAGGCCCAGTAGCTCGCGGGTACGCCGGGCGGGAAACACATTCACCAGAAACAGCGTGAGCGCCGTGCCCACGACCGCCGGCAGGATCAGATAGGGGATAAAGGCCGCGAGCGCCACGAAGGGATACAGAAAACCGCCCTTGTAGACGATGCCGTAGGCCGTGAAAATCGGCAACGCGAGCAGGGCCACCATCCAGGAGGAGTGCACCACCGTCTCCGCCAGCTTGGCCAGGTAGAGTCGAACCCCACCGACCGGGGCGGCGACCAGCAGATCGAGATCCTTGGCCAGAAAGAAGGTCGAGAGCGCGGTAACGATGTTGGACAGCAGCAGGATGGTGAGGAATGCCAGCAGGATCACATCCAGCACCTTGCCGGCCATGAGGTTGCCGATCTCTTCCACGCTGCGGAAATAGCGTAAAACCCGGAAGGCAATCCCGAAGGCGGCGATCCAGAAGAGCAAGGCAATTGCCCCGAGGAGCAGGAAGCGGGCTCGTGAATCGGTGCGCTCCTCCCGCGAGCGTACCAGCGCGCTCCTCCACTTGGGCGTGAGGAGAGTCCACAGCCGCGGCTGTACCGGAAGGGATCGGGACATGCGATCAGGCGTCGAGGATGGTGTCGAGCTGATGATCGCGCATGCCGCCAGTCAGCTTGAGGAAGACGTCTTCCAGCCCGAGATCTTCCGAGGAGGTCTGTTCCTGCAGCTCCGACATGTTGCCGGAGGCGACGATCTTGCCGCCGTGCACGATGGCAATGCGGTCGCACATGGTTTCCGCCACCTCGAGCGTGTGCGTGCTCATGAGGACCGTACCCCCGCGATCGACGAACTGGCGGAACAGGTCCTTGAGCAGCCGGGCGCTTCTCGGGTCGAGACCCACCATCGGCTCATCGACCACGATCACTTCCGGCCGGTGCACCAGTGCGCCCGAGATGATCAGCTTCTGGCGCATCCCGTGGCTGTAGGACTCGGTGAGCTCGTTCTTCCAGCGGCTCAGGTCGAAGAGCTCGAGCAGCTCATCGATCCGGCGTTCCACCGCCGATCCCTGCTGGCCGTACAGCGCCGCGGCAAACCGGAGAAACTCCGCGCCGGTCAACTTGTCGTACACGAAAGGCCGGTCGGGGATGAAGCCGAGTCGCGCCTTGGCTTCGAGCGGCCGGCGATTGATGTCGATGCCGCCGACCTCGACCGTTCCGCTGGTGGGCCGGAGGATGCCCGCGATCATGCGAAAGGTGGTGGTCTTCCCGGCGCCGTTCGGACCCAGGAATCCAAACAGCTCCCCACTGGAGACAGCGAGATCGATCTTATCGACTGCGGTGAATTTGCCGTAGCGTTTGGTGAGCTGGTGCAGTCGAATCACGAAATCCTCCGTACAATGGCTTCGACCAGGGCGCGATCCACGTCCCGGTCCACAACGATGTGGAGCTCGGTGGGGAACCCCTTCGGCTCGGCGGGGAACGTTTCGGCCAGTAGGGTCGCCGCCTCTTCCACCGTCAGTTGGCCCGAATCCACGCCTACCAGCGGGGTGGCGATGGTGCCCAGCTCCCAGTCGGTGGCTCGCTGCCAGGCCGAAACCAGGGCCCGTCGCACGATCTCGCGTCCGGTCTTGGTGGACTCCTGATCCTGGACCACGACGTGGAGCACGAATGGGGCCGTCAGGTCTCCGCTGCCGGTCACCACGGCCGCGCCCGCTTTGAGAGGGCTGGCCACCTTCCGCTGCTCGGCAAAACGCGGGCCCGCCTTCTCGTCCAGGCTGGCTATAGCGGGAGAGGTGGGGCCGAGGCTTTCGTTGGCGGGCCGGACGATGGCGTCAGCCTGGATGAGCGCCAGGTCGTCCACGATCACGCTGATCACAGGCGGGCGAGGTCGCGGCAGCGGCGGTACATCTCCTGAGCTTCCTCCGGCAGGTTCAGCCGGTCGAGGACCCGGCCCATGAGATGGTACGCCTTGGCATCATCCGGGGTTACCTCGAGCGCTCGCGCCAGCGCGGAGCGGGCGCCGGGAAGATCACCGAGCTGGTTGAGGCACTCCGCGAGGTAGTAGTAGCTTTTACCATTGTCCGGTTGGAACTCGAGCGCGCGGTGAAACGAGGCTGCAGCCTCTTGCACCAAGCCGCGTCGCCAGAGCAAATGGCCCAGCTCGAATTGGGCCGGGGCGTGAGATGGATGAAGGCGGAGCACGCGCCGAAGATCCGTCTCAGCCTCCTTATATCGCTGCAGCCGGCCGAGGATGGAGCCGCGCTGGACCAGAAACTCGGTCTGGTCGGGGCTCCGTCGCAGCCCCTCCGTGAGCACGTCGACCGCGTCGACCGCCTCCTCTAGTCGGTCCAGGAGGCGCGCCAGGTGTTGCCGCGCCTCTACATGCTCCGGCTCCAGCTCCAGCAATTCGCGGTAGGGGCGAACCGCCAAGCCGGGCATCGAGCCGTTCGCCAGATCGTCGGCCTGCTGCAGCCGGCGCTCGGCCGCACTGTGATCCCGGGGCGGCAGACCTTTCTCCGGTACCGTCGAGCCGCCCGGAAACACCTCGGGCCGGTCGGATCCGCTGGTCGGGTCAGGGCGCGGAGGCATTGAGTCTGGAGTCAGGAGTCGGGATTCAGGGTCGGGAGCCAGGTTTAGATGCGACTGGTGTTCTATGGTAGACCCCGATGACTCAAACTGGAAGTGACCCCAGGCTCCCGAACTGCTCTCTCCCGACTCCCGACTCCTACCACACTCCTCCGGTTGACCGCGCCGCCGACTTTCGGGTACCTTTCGGGGCTATGGCTCAAGAATTTTTAGTTGTGCGGGGCGCCCGCGAACACAACCTCAAGAACATCTCCGTCTCGATCCCGCGGAATCAGCTCACCGTGATCACCGGGCTCTCTGGCTCGGGGAAGTCGTCATTGGCGTTCGATACGATCTATGCGGAGGGGCAGCGGCGCTACGTCGAGTCGCTCTCGGCGTACGCCCGGCAGTTTCTTGGCCTGATGGAAAAGCCCGATGTCGACGCCATCGAGGGACTCTCCCCCGCCATTTCCATTGAGCAGAAGACGACCGGGCAAAACCCCCGCTCCACGGTGGGCACCGTCACCGAGATCTACGACTACCTCCGCCTGCTTTGGGCCCGGGTGGGGGTGCCGCACTGTCCCAACGACGGCAGCCCGGTCTCTCGCCAGAGCTCGGCCCAGATCGTGGATACCCTGCTGGGCTGGCCGGAGGACACCCGCATCGAAGTGCTGGCTCCACTGGTGCGTGGCCGGAAGGGCGAGTTCCGCGAGCTGCTGGACGACGTGCGCAAGCGCGGGTTTGTCCGAGTGCGCATCGACGGCCAGACCTACGATCTGGGCTCACTGCCTACGCTGAACCGGCGCCAGAACCACGACATCGCCATCGTGGTGGATCGGCTGGTGGTGCGCGCGTCTGACCGCAGCCGGCTGAATGACTCTATAGAGACCGCGCTCAAGACCGCGGATGGACTGGTGGAGGTGGTGCGCTACCGGGGGCAGGGAACCGACCACGAGTCCGTTGTCTTCTCCGAGCGGTTTGCCTGCCCGGTGTGCGGGCTGTCCTTTCCCGAGCTGGAGCCGCGGCAGTTCTCCTTCAACTCACCCTTTGGGGTCTGTCCCGACTGCCACGGCCTGGGCACCCGGAGCGACGTCAATGCCGACCTGGTGCTGGGTGATCCCAGCATCTCCATTCTGGAGGGCGTCATTCTCCCCTGGGGGGAGCCGAGCGGCTATCTGCGCAAGGTGGTGCTGCCGACCCTGGCGAAGGCGTTCAAGTTCGACCTCAACGCGCCCTGGGGCGAGCACACCGACGCGGCCAAGCAGGCCATCCTGCACGGTGCGCCGGGCCGCTTCAAGTTCCAGACGGATGGGGCGCGAGGCAGGGACGAATACGAGACCGCTTGGGAAGGCGTGCTGAAGAACATCGAGCGGAGATATCGCGAGTCTACCAGCGAAGGGGTCCGCGCCTCCCTCGAAGAGTTCATGATCGAGCAGCCCTGTCAGACCTGCGGGGGGAAGCGGCTCAAGCCCGAGAGTCTATCGGTACTGGTCAACGGCACGAGTATCGGGGACGTGGTGGACCTGCCGGTCGAGCGAGCCATCGACTTCTTCGAGAGAATACCGCTGCGGGGGAGCCGGGGCGCCTCGGCTAACGGACGCGCCGGGCTCGATCCCGACATTGCGGGGCCCATTCTGAAGGAAGTGGTGGACCGGCTGCGGTTCCTGCGGAACGTCGGTCTCGAATATTTGACTCTGGGGCGGGCCGCCACATCGCTGTCGGGCGGCGAGACCCAGCGGATCAGGCTCGCCACCCAGATCGGCTCCCGCCTGGTCGGCGTGCTGTACATCCTGGACGAGCCGAGCATCGGCCTGCATCAGCGAGACAACGAGCGCCTGCTTGGCACCCTGCGCGGTCTGCGCGACCTGGGCAACACGGTGATCGTGGTCGAGCACGACGAGGAGACGATCCAGGCGGCCGACCACGTGATCGACCTGGGGCCTCGGGCCGGACGCTTCGGAGGCGAAGTGGTTGCCGAGGGGACCGTCGAGGATATTCGGAGTCATCCGGACTCGCTGACCGGCCGCTATCTTCGGGACGAGCTCAGGATCCCCGTGCCCGCGGGCCGGCGGGAGGCTCCCGCCAAGCATCGGCTCCGCGTGGTAGGGGCCCGGGCCAACAACCTGAAGGACCTCACCGTAGACCTTCCGCTGGGTCTCTTCGTGGCGGTAACCGGGGTCTCGGGCTCGGGCAAGTCCACCCTGGTGACCGACATTCTGTATCAGGCGCTGGCCCGGCACTTCTACCGCGCGAAGGTGGTGCCCGGCGCGCACACCCGCATCGAAGGCCTCGACCGGATCGACAAGGTCATCGACATCGATCAGAGCCCCATCGGTCGCACGCCGCGCTCCAATCCGGCTACGTATACCGGGCTGTTCACCCCGATCCGCGAGCTGTTCACCCAGTTGCCCGACGCCAAGTTGCGCGGCTACGGGCCGGGGCGCTTCTCCTTCAACGTGAAAGGGGGGCGCTGCGAAGCCTGCCAGGGCGACGGGCTGGTCAAGATCGAGATGCACTTCCTGCCCGACGTCTACGTGCCCTGTGAGGTCTGCAAGGGACGCCGGTACAACCGCGAAACGCTCGAGGTCCGCTACAAGGGACGCAGCATTGCCGATGTCCTGGACCTGACCGTCGAGGACGCCATGGAGTTCTTCGCCAATCAGCGCCGGATCGCGGAGAAACTGGAGCTGCTGAACGACGTAGGGCTGGGGTACATCCACCTGGGACAGGCGGCCACCACGCTGTCCGGCGGAGAAGCTCAGCGGGTGAAGCTCGCCACCGAGCTCTCCAAGCGCGACACCGGCCGGACCCTTTATATCCTCGACGAGCCCACCACGGGCCTGCATTTCGAGGATGTCCGTCTGCTGCTCGATGTGTTGCACCGCCTGGTGGACAAGGGCAACAGCATCGTCGTGATCGAGCACAATCTCGACGTTATCAAGACCGCCGACTGGATCATCGATCTGGGGCCGGAGGGTGGCGAGCGCGGAGGACAGGTGGTGGCGGCGGGAACGCCGGAGGATGTGGCCGGGGTCTCGGAGAGCTACACCGGGCAGTTTTTACAGAAGGCGCTGAAGGGTCAGGAGTCACCAGTCACCAGTCACCAGTCACCAGTCACGAGTCACGGCTAAAACCTGGGTTCGTGACTCGCGACTCGAGACTCGCGACTATCAACCTTTCGTCGGACCGAATGACGGTGCCTTCACGGCCGGATCCACTTTCATCCAGATCCACATCCCCGATAGCGCGTGGCCGGGCACCCCACAGACGAGCCGGTATGAACCGCTCTCCGGAACCGGGAAGCGCATGACGTCCGTCGCCTCCTGCGGCAATCCCTCGAGCACCTTGTTGGTGTAGGCCCGGGGAAGGGCGGGCTCGGTGGCCGCGTCGGGCACCGGCCCCTCGGCGGACACGACGATGGCGCTATGCGGGGTGCCGTCCTTGTTGACGAAGTTGATCACTACCTTCGCCTTGGACGGCAGCACGAGGGTGCCCTGGCCGTCGCGATACCCATTGAAGGTGAACGGCCCCGCGATGAGCTCGAAGGTGACGGTGTTGGTTGCCGGATCATAGGACAGCGACTTGTCGGAGGTCGTCGCCGGTGCGGCAGCCGGCGTGGCCACCGAGTCGCGGTTGGCTGGCTTCGCTGGTGCCGGCCGAGCCGGGGGCTTCGGCACCGGGTGACCAACCGGTTTCCGCGGCTCCGGCGCTGGGGGAGTGTCGGCCGGCAATGCAGCGTTGACGTTGGCCGCCTGCACTGCGACGCTGGTATCAGCCACGGGAGCTGAATCGCTCGTGCGAACAGCCGCGCCAGTCGAAGCGGCTTCTCTGGAACAGCCGACGGTGACGAGACCGGCCACGACGCCGGCGACGAGCAGAGACGTTGACGGGAGGAGACTCGAGCGAAACATGTATGTCGCCTGTCGAATGAGTGATATAATCCACCACGGCGCCGGCGAATCAGCTCTCGACCGGCGATTTGATGAAGGGATAGCCGGGGGAGGCTTCCCGTGGCAACGCCGGATTCCGTCGACTTCAGGGCCCGTTACCACCCTTACCAGCGGACACTTCCAGTGAGCCGACTCGCCTTTGCGTTCATCGGTCTTCTCACGCTCGCGGCGCCGGTGCAGGCGCAGCGGGCCGATTCGACCCTCCTGTCAGTCCAACGGATCTACGGTACCCGGGAGTTCCGGAGCCAGAGCTTCGGGCCGGCGCGCTGGCTGGGGGACGGCTCCTTCTATACGACGCTGGAGGAGTCGGACACCGACAAGGGCCAGAACCTGGTGCGCTACGACTCCGAGCGGGGAGGCCGTGAAGTCCTGGTTGCGGCGCGGCAGTTCATTCCCCAGGGCGACAGTGTGCCGCTCCAGGTCGAGGAGTATGCCTGGTCGCCCGACACTAAAATGCTGCTGATCTTCACCAACACGCAGCCGGTCTGGCGCCTGAACACGCGGGGAGACTACTGGGTGCTGGATCGTGCCAGTGGCCGGCTGCACCAGCTGGGCGGCAGCGAGGCCAAGCCATCAACCCTGATGTTCGCCAAGTTCTCTCCCAATGGCCGGAAGGTGGCATATGTCCGGGAGAACAATCTGTACCTGGAAGATCTGGCAAGTGGCACCGTCACCCCCCTCACCACCGACGGCTCCCGGGTCATCATCAACGGCACCTTCGACTGGGTATATGAAGAAGAGCTGATGAACTACTACGCCGACGGCTGGCGCTGGAGCCCGGATGGACAGACCATCGCCTACTGGCAGCTCAACGCCGACCAGGTGCGGGACTTCAACCTCATCGACAACACCGACTCGCTCTACTCCAGGGTGATCCCCGTCCAGTACCCCAAGGCGGGAGAGGCCAACTCCGCGGCAAGGGTGGGTATCGTGAGCGTGGCCGGCGGCCCGACTCGCTGGCTGGAGATCGAGGGCGATCCCCGGAACCACTACATCGCCAGAATGGAGTGGGCGGCCAGCTCGAACGAAGTGATGCTGCAGCGGCTCAACCGGCTGCAGAACACCAACGAAGTCATGCTGGGCGACGCCCGGACCGGAAAGGTCCGTACCGTGCTGAGCGAACGGGACAGCACCTGGGTGGACCTGGCGGATAACGTCACCTGGCTGAGCGGCGGGAAGCGCTTCACCTGGGTCAGCGAGCGCGATGGTTGGAACCACGTCTATCTCGTTTCGCGTGATGGCAAGTCCACCCGGCTGGTGACGCGGGGGGACTTCGACGTGGTGAAGCTGCTGGGCACCGATGAGCGGAGCGGCTGGGTCTACTATGTAGCTTCACCCGACCAGCCCTGGCAGCGCTATCTGTACCGCTCCCGGCTCGACGGCCGGGGCTCCCCGGAGCGGCTTTCTCCGCGGATCGATTCGGGCACCCACACCTACGACGTTGCTCCCAACTTTCGCTACGCGCTCGAGACCTATTCCAGGTACGGCCAGCCGCCGGTGGTTCGGCTGACGCGGTTACCCGGCCACCAGATCATCCGGACCTTGATCGACAACGCGGGACTGCGCGCCCGGCTGGCCACCCTTCGGAAGGGGAGTGTCGAGTTCTTCAGTATCCCGGTGGAGGGGGGCCTCAAACTTCCTGCCTTCCTGATGAAGCCGGCGGACTTCGACTCGACCCGGAAGTACCCGCTGCTGCTCCATGTATATGGCGGGCCGGGCAGCTCCACGGTGAACGATGCCTGGGGCTCATACTATCTCTGGCACCTGCTGCTCACCCAGCAGGGCTACATCGTGGCCAGCGTAGACAACCGGGGGACTCCCGCACCGTTGGGCCGTGCCTGGCGCAAGGCGATCTACGGGCAGCTGGGTGTGCTCGAAACCCGGGATCAGGCTGCTGCGGCGCTTGCCCTGGCCAGGCGGCCGTACGTAGACACCGATCGAATCGGAATCTGGGGCTGGAGCTACGGTGGCTTCATGACGCTCAACTCGCTGTTTCAGCACCCGCATTTGTTCCGTACGGGAGTCGCCGTTTCTCCGGTGACGCACTGGGCACTGTACGACAACGTGTATACCGAGCGGTTCAACGGCTTGCCGGCGGAGAACAAGGCCGGATACGACCGCGGGTCGCCATTGACCTACGTGAGCGGCCTCAAGGGAAACCTCTTGCTGGTCCATGGCTCCGGTGATGACAACGTGCATTTCCAGAATAGTGAGGTACTGATCAACGCTTTGGTCGCCGCCAACAAGCCCTTCACCATGATGGAATACCCGAACCGGACCCACTGCGTCTGCCAGGGCAAGAACACCCAGCTCCACCTGTTCGAGCTGATCACTCGATACCTCGACCAGAATCTGAAATCGGCGTCGCGGCCGGCTGCTCCCGAGCGGGCCGCTGCGGGTGGACGATAGCTCCGGTTTACCGCCGCTCCCTGGGGCGGCGCAAGGAATCGAGTGAGGGTTTCCTCTACTGTTGGTGCCGGGAGTCGCATGGCGATGCGGTCGACTCGAACCTAGATTACGGTCGCACCACGGGGAGGTTCAGATGACATATGAAGAGATCGTATCCCTGCTGGGCTACGCTGGAGGACACGAGCAGCCCGTTCGGATCGTGACGACGGAGCGCACCGAAGTGGTCGGGATCCCAATGAGTGTGGACACCCACGTCACCGCCCACGAGGTCTATCTGAGGCCCACCGGCAGCGATGACACTGAGATCGCGGTCTCCCTCGCCGCCATTGAGACTGTCGAGCTGGTTTAGCGCCCCGCCCCAGCCCCGAAGAGCGCATCGTTTCGTTGTGAAACAATACAACGAGCCGGCCCGTAGGTCCGGGTCGAGGCAGCATGGCGTCTGCACCGAGGCCTGGAAAGCGAATCCGGAATGGACGTGGAAGGCATACTAGCCATTACCCTAATCTTCGGAGGAGGCACCCTCTTCCTTCTCTCCATCAGCCCGGTTGGCAAGGCACTGGCCGACCGGCTGCGGGGGCGGGCCGAGCCGGTGCAGGATCCCGAGCTCCTGGCGGAAGTGGATGCGCTCCGCCAGGAAGTGGCGGACCTCCACGAGCGGGTCGATTTCGCCGAGCGTATCCTGCTCAAGGGCCACGATCGCAACGGGTTGGCTCAGGGAGAAAGCGGCGGATGATTTTCCTTCAAGCCCCGGTTCCCCCGACACCGCCAGTACCGCCGTTTGACCCGAACCTGATCTTCATGAACGACGGCGGGCCCCCTACGGTCGTGCTGATAGTGTTCGCGGCGCTGACGGCCATAACCATCATCCTGTGGCCGATCATGCGGGCATTTGGCCGCCGTCTGGAGGGGAAAGGGAATCCCGATCCTGCCCTGCGGGCCGATGTCGAGCACCTTCACACTCGCCTGGCCGAGATGGATTCGCTTCAGTCGCGTCTGTTGGAGCTGGAGGAACGGGTGGACTTTACCGAGCGACTCCTGGCCCAGACGCACGGGTCGCAAAAAGGGATGATCCGGGGAGAGACCCAGTGAAGAAGCCCGGGGATTCACTATTAGATTTCGGCGGCCAACTCCGTGCGCCGGGCGAACAGACCGACCAGATGCCGGGGGGAGCTTAACGATGATCACCCGAGAAGATATCCAGTCCTGGCTTGACCGCCTCGACGGCGGCGGCCTTGCCGTGAGCGAGGTCGAGCCTAACCTCTGGCTGGCCCGCACCCCGGATGATGCCGAGGTCGTGGTCCACTACGCCCCGCCGGTGGTCATCCTGCGGGTCCGCGTGATGGAGCTGCCGGCCAGCGAGCCGCGCCGGGGCGAGCTCTTCCGCCAGCTACTGGAGTACAACGCGCGCGAGCTGGTCCACGGATCCTACGGCCTGGAAGGCAATCACGTCGTGCTCACCGACACGCTGGAGCTGGAGAACCTCGACTATAACGAGTTCGAGGCGAGCTTCGACTCGGTCACGCTGGCGTTGGCTTCGCACCTCAGCGCGCTCGCGCCCTACCGGGAAAGGTGAAGCGTCATGGGACTCTTTGATCGACTTTCCACCATGCTGAGGTCGAACATCAACGATCTCATCTCCCGGGCGGAAAATCCCGAGAAGATGCTGAATCAGCTGATCCTCGACATGAAGACCCAGCTGGCCAAGGCCAAGCAGCAGGTGGCCTCGGCCATTGCGGACGAAAAGAAGCTTCAGAGCGATGCCGAAGCCCTGAAGAAGCAGGCGGAAGACTGGGAGCGGCGGGCGATGATGGCGGTGCAGGAGGGCCGGGACGACCTGGCCAAGCAGGCGCTGGGCCGCTACAACGAGCACCTGCAATCGGCTCAGCAGCTGCAGGAGACCTGGCTCCGCCACAAGGCGGAAACCGACCAGCTCAAGCTTTCGCTCCGGCAGCTCAACGACAAGATCGAGGAGGCCAAGCGCAAGAAGAACATCC
>JBDTTD010000060.1:0-11795 GCA_039930805.1 Gemmatimonadales bacterium
GCAAGGCCAACCTCGACTGGCAGTTCGACCGGTACAACCGGGTGAAGGTGGGCGGAGAGTTCACCCGCTACGACATCGGGAACTACTCTCACCAGCTCGATGACCAGATCTTCTCCGACGTCTTCCTGGAGAAGCCGGTCCGCTGGAACGCCTTTGCGGAGGATCGTCTCGACCTGGGCGACGTGGTCCTCGTGGCCGGTCTCCGCTACGACTGGTACCACAGCCGGGCCAAGCGGCCGGTGGGCTTCCCCGTCATCACCACCCATCCGCAGTACGACCCGGCCAATCCGGACGCCTTCTTCAACAACCCGGATCTGTTCCGCGAGGATAAGAGCCACAGCTACCTGAGCCCGCACGTCCAAGTCTCCTTCCCGGTGACCGAGCGGACCAACTTCCGGCTCTCCTACGCTCACCAGGTGCAGGCCCCGGACTTTGGGGTGGTGCTCCAGGGCATCAATAGCGACATCAACCTGACCAACACCAACAACGTCTACGGCGCGGACGTCGACTTCGGTAAGTCGATCACCTTCGAGTTCGGGGTACGCCACGCCTTCAATGACGACATGGTGCTGGACTTCGCGGCCTATAACAAGGACAACCTGTCCAATGCGGCCAACCGGCTGATCTCGTTGCCCGACCCAACGACGGGTGTCAACGGCAACGTGCGGCTGCTCACTAACGCCGACTTCGGCAATACCCGCGGCATCGACATGCGCCTCGACCGCCGATTCGGCAACCTGTTCAACGGCACCTTGTCGTACAGCTTCATGGATGCCAAGAACACCGGGTCCGACCCCGATACCTACATCGACTTCGGATCCCGGGTGTTGAATGCGGTTTCCGGCGGCAACCAGCCCCCGCCGCAGGCGGTACTGCCGACCGACTTCAACCGGCCGCATACCCTGGCCGCTGCGGCATCGCTCACCTTCCCGAACGACTGGAACCAGGGCTCGACTGCAGGCTCGATCTTCGAGAACGTCGGCCTCTACGCCACCTTCCGGTACGCCAGCGGGACGCCGTACACCAAGTGCTCGCTGGGCTCGACCGACCAGGACGTGGTGTCAGGTGACAACTGCGACCGGGAGTTTCCCGAGGGTTTGAACAACAGCCGTCTCCCCGCGTTCAAGGTTCTCAACCTGCGGCTGACCAAGGGATTCGGGGTGGGCGGGCTGGACGTCACGGCGTATCTCGATGCCCGGAACGTCCTGAACTTCAGGAACGTGATCCAGGTCTTCACCCAGACCAATGACGTGAAGAACCTCGACGAGGCAAGCAACGAGTTCGCTGCCAACGCCGAGGAAGTCCAGAGCGAAGCCCTGGCGTCGGGCGTAACCGTGGGCGCGGATGGCACCATCGACCTCACGTTCGGCGGCATCGCGGACCGGCGGCAGGGGTGCGGTAGCTGGGTCACCACCGATGGAGTGGCGGCGGCACCGAACTGCGTCGCGCTCATCCGGGCAGAACAGCGCTTCGGAAACGGCGACGGTCAGTACACCGAGACCGAGCAGCGTCGGGCGTCGGACGCGCTGTACAACACCATTCGTGGAATCCACAACTTCACCGGGGACCCCCGCCGCATGCGGGTCGGTCTCGAGGTGAATTTCTAAGTCAGTTTGCCGCATGGGACGCCGACCAATGCCCGGTCTTGCAGCAGGGTCCGGTCGGCGTACCCTCGTTTTCTTCCTGAGAGAGGACGCAATGCATTCCTTCTTGCGTATGAGAAGCGCGCTGTGGGTAGGCCTCTGCGCACTGGCCCTGATCGCCATTGCAGCCGGCTCCGCCGAGGCCAAGCCGAGGCCGGGGAACCCGAACAAGGGTTTCCGCCTGTTCGCCCGGCCCCTCGGAGCTCTGGTCATCAACCGCATTTACTGCGGCTTGTCGAGCGGCGGCGAGATCTGCGTCGACTCGACCAACTCGTCGACCATCGGCGGCGGATTCTGGCCCAAGGGCACCGCCGACCAGTACGTGTTCAACTCCGGCATCCAGGTTGCCGGCCTCATCGGTCCGGATGCCAATCCGGAGTGGGCGGGCGACACCACGGGCGCGCAGTTCTTCAGCCCCCGAGGTGACAACGTCGGGGAGGAGTTCCGCCCGATCTTCAACTCGAGCAACCCCGACGACGTGGCCAACTGGCCCGAGGCGGCCAAGGTCCCCACCGGTGACGCCAGCGAGCTCCAGTTCAATCCGCTCCTCCGGGGCCGGGTTTCGGCGTCGCAGGGCGATGTCTGGTTCCTCTCCTGGGAGGGCAACCCGCAGTTCAGCGCCGGCCGCGAGCATCCGCTCGGCGTTCTGATCGAACAGCGCGGCATGGGCTGGAACTTCCCGGCCGGCAATGAAGACATCCTCTACTTCATCTACACCTTCTACAACATCACTTCAAGCGATCCGGCCGCCTATGCCGCGGTACGGCCGGGCATGCGGGAGATCCTGGCCGAGGCGGGGGCCCGCTTCCAGAGCCTCAACGAGGCGCGGTTCAACATCGCCATTCCGGACGGCGGCTACACCATCACCAACCTGTTCGCCGCCTTCGGCGCCGACATGGACGTGGCCGAGGCCGGGGCCAACTACGCCTCGGTGAACGTCCCGTTCTCGCTGGGCTATACCTACGAGAATACCTTCTCCCCGGCGGCGGGCTGGACCTTCGATCCCAGCATCTTCTCTCCGCCGTTCTTCGCCGGCTCCGGCTTCGTGGGCGTGAAATACCTGAAGAGCCCGGTCGATCCGGTCAGCGGCGAGGAAGTAGGGCTCACCCTGTTCAGCAACACCATCAACAGCGGCGCCTTCGACGACGCGCAAAACGTCACCCAGCTGTACCGCTATCTCTCCAACAACATCAGCGTGGCCGCCGGCGATGCCGCCTGCAACACCGGCGACCCCCGGGCGACCAAGATCTGCTACATCAATAACGGCCAGGAAGACGACATGCGCTTCTTCCAGGCCTCCGGTCCCCTGCAGCTCGCCCCCGGCGGATCCGGCACCATCGTGGTGGCGTATATCTTCGCCGCGCCGCGCATCGTGGGCGCTTGCACCGGCCCCGGCACCTGCAACCTCAAGCCGGGCGATCCGACGCGGCTGAGCGATCCGGTTCGCCTCCAGGCCGGTGCCAATGCCATCGACTCGGTCTCCGGGTTCAACGGCTATCGCGGTCCCTTCGCCGCCGGCGACACGGTGTTCCAGGATTCCATTACCGCCGTGCCCGGCTCGTTGCTGGGCAAGGCACTCGTGGCGCAGAACGTCTTCAATAACCTGTTCCTGCTGCCGTTCGCGCCGGACGCGCCGGACTTCTTCCTGATTCCCGGCAGCAACCAGGTCACCGTGCTCTGGCGTGCCTCCCCGAGCGAGACCACGGGCGATCCGTTCTTTGCGATCGCCAGTACCCCGCTCACGCCGGAAGGCGGCATCAACCCGCTGTACGATCCGAACTACCGCCAGCTGGACGTGGAAGGGTATCGGGTGTATCGCGGCCGGGTAGACTCGCCGAACTCGATGCAGCTGCTGGCGCAGTTCGATTACAGCGGCACGGTGATCTCCGATTTCCAGGGTCAAGTCAACCCCATCGACGGCTGCGCTCCCGAGCTTGCCATTACCACCGACTGCCCCATTGCGTTCGATCCGGTGGTGCCCGGCGTGGCGCAAACGGCATTTGTGGATGTGCCGCTGGTGGGCCCGATCGTGCAGACTCTGCTGGCACCTCAGGGTAGAGCCGCACTCGCTACCGGTACCGCAATCCTGCTCAAGGCCGACACCGCCGTGGTTGGTGCGTCCAGCGGCTGCCTGACCTTTGGCAACCCGGCACAGTGCCCCTTGCGCGATACCGGGGTGCCCTTCGTCTACGTGGACGAGACCGCGCGCAACAACCTTCGGTACTTCTACAGTGTGACGGCTTTCGACGTCAACTCGTTCCAGTCCGGTCCCTCGAGCATTGAATCGCCGCGGGTTACCAAGTCGGTGATTCCGCAGGCGCAGGCGTCCAACTTCGAGAACACCTCGAGTACGACGGTCAGCCTGCAAGGTCGGGGAGTGGTGCTGGACAACACCCTGCCGAACCCCACACTCGATCCGGCAACAGGCAAGTTCAGCGGGCCCTTCCCTGCGGCCAGCGACTTCGAGTTCGGCCTGGCGGAGTTCGTCCAGACGCTGCTGTCGGCGCCCGGATCGTTCTCCCTGACGCTGGACAGCATCGGGCTGGGCTCGGCGTATGACGCCATTCCGAACATCTACTATTTCACTGGCGCGTCCGGAGCCACGGTAACCCCGGTTTCCCTGCCGATTACGCAGGATCCGACCAGCTCTACGAACCAGAACTTCACCTTCTTCACGGCTATCTCGCCGGACAATTCCCTCGCTCAGCGCTTCGGAGGCAGCGACCAGTTCAAGCTGACCGCCAAGATCCTGATGAACCTGCGAGGCAACTACTACACCAACTCGTGGGGCCGTGGCTGCATCAACGGGGCTTCAGGGTTCACCGCCAGCGCGTCGTTGGGTGTCAGCGGCTGCGAATACAATGGACAGCGCTGGTTCGACGGACCGTCACCGGCCAATAACGAGACCGTGGACGACCCCCAGGCCACCCATCCGGAGAATGGTGCCGGCTTGCCCATGGTTGGAGGCCTGAACAACGGCGGCGCGGTCACCGGTGCCACGACGGTACACATTCAGCACTCCTACGAGACCGTCCAGAACACGTACCGCAACGTCGAGGGTGGTTTGGGCGGCGTCCAGCGGGCGGCCGACTTCAACGTCTACTGGGGCGCCGGCGGGCTCATCGACTCAGTCATCGACGCCACCCACAACCTGGTGGTGCCCTTCTCCCCCACCATCGGAAGCAGCTTCGGCGTGCTCAACCAGGCAGCCGGAGCAGTCCCAGGATCGAATGACGGCCGGCCCGGCGTCCTCACCGGGAACGACATGGGTTGCGTCGCCCCCTGGAACACCTTCCCGGCCATCGGTGCGGGGGGCACGTTCGCCTGCACCGCGGGCGTGACATACGCCCTGAGTCAGACCGCGGTACCAGGGCCGGTGGCGATCTACGATGTGAACACCGCCAATGGCGCCACCAAGGCGCCGCAGCCGGGTCCGGGATTCATTCTGTATCTCCCGGGCACCTACACCATCTTCGAGTCCGGGGTTCCGGCCCAGGGGGCGGTGTGGACGTTGCGCAGCTACGTCGGATCCATTCGCGGCGGCCAGGGCGGAGCCGGTGATCGGGGTCCCTACACGTTCACTGCCCGGCCGCGCCCCCTCACCGCGACGGGCATAACCCTGAAGGTGGACTACGCGTTGGTGAACCGGACCAACGTAGCCACCAAGACCGACCTCGAACGGGTCCACACGGTGCCCGATCCGTACTACGTCACCAACGCCTTCGAGCAGACCACGGACAGCAAGATCATCAAGTTCGTGAACCTGCCCCAGGACTGCATCGTCCGGATCTACTCGTCGAGCGGCGTGCTGGTATCGCTGCTCGAGCATCACTCGGCCACGTTCGGCGGGAGTGAGGATTGGAACGTCCGCAACCGCAACAACCAGGTCGTGGCGAGCGGCGTGTACTTCTATCACATCGAATCCGGCGGAGCCCGCCGGGTCGGCCGGTTCACGGTGGTCAATTTCGCCCAGTAGGACCCCACGGGACGGGGCAGGCATCCCGCCTGCCCCTCCGCATCCAGGAGATGGGAAGCTATGAGTCATTTCTCTGCACGGAACCTGGCCCTCGTGGCGGCACTGCTAGGCGGCCTTCCCGCCCTGTCTGTGGCGCAGACTGATGGTCAGATCAACCAGGACAATACGCCATACGGTACGACGGCGGCCGAATTCCTGCTCTTCGGGGCCGGCGCGCGCGGTACGGCGCTCGGCACGGCATTCTCCGCCATCGCGACCGACGTTAGTGCGTTGTACTACAACCCGGCCGGCATCGCGCTGATGCCGCGGGCAGGCGCCATGGTCGGAACCTACGACTACGTCGCCCAGACCCGGTACAGCTGGGGCGGCATCGCGTTCCCCTTCGCCGGAGGCTCCCGGTCGGTCGGTATTCAAGTGGGAACCTTCGGCTTCAAGGATCAGCCGGTGTACACCGCGGAACAGCCGGAAGGAACCGGCTCGGTGTACTCGGTGAGTCAGACGGTGGCCGGCCTCACCTTTGCGCAGAACTTCTCCGACCGCTTCTCGGCCGGTGTCACTGCCAAGGGAGTGTTCGACAACCTGGGTGAGGCGTCGGGTCAGGCCTTCGCGGTGGACTTCGGCACCAGCTTCCACGCCCAGCTCAGCGGCCACCCGATCCGGTTCTCGTTCGTGGTGTCCAACCTGGGAACCAACCTCTCGTACAGCGGCAGCGCACTCCAGACCAATACCCCACGGGACTCCATCCCGGGCGAGGCTCCGGTTCCGAGCAACCCGCAGCCGGGTGAGTTCAGGACCAAGGATTTCCCGCTGCCTACCATCTTCCGGGTGGGCCTGGCGTACGATCTGATCGCAGGCGACAACAGCCGGCTGACGCTGCTGTCCGACTTCAACCAGCCCAACAACAACGCAGCCGGGTTCTCTGCCGGCGGCGAGTGGATGTCGGAGCGGCTGGGCGGTTCGCCCTTCGGGTTCGCGCTCCGCGGGAGCTACAGTTACGCGGCGGCCAACAACCTCGACCCCATCGATCCGGCCACAACCGCCCTGGCAGACGAAGAGAACTTGCAGGGTCTCGCGTTGGGCGGCGGTCTGAATTACGGAACGGGCAACTTCAACGTCGGCTTCGATTACGCCTGGAAATATCTCGGCGTGCTCGGCTCGACCAATTTCTTCAGCGTCAGCCTGGGCTGGTAGAGATCTGAATCAAGGGGGCGGGCGGAGGATCGCACCGCCCCTGCAAGGGTTTTCATGCATAGCTTGTCAACTGTACTTCTTGCCGTGGCAGCCGTGGCCTCGCCCATTGGGGCCACGGTTCCGCAGAGCGATTCCGGCTTGGTGCTTCGCGCAGTCCGGTTCTATCGGCCGGACCGGAATCAGACCCGGGTGAAGGGGCTGGTGCAAATCCCCTTCTCCATGATCCAGGCGGCCAGTGGCGGCGGGGGACTGCTGAACTACACGGTCTCCGTGCAGGTGGTGGATTCGACCGGCCTCACGCTCTATCACCAGTCGTGGCGTAACCGCGCCCGGGCGCAGGGTGGACGCGACGCCTACACGGTCGAGATCGTGGACTTCGCGGTGGCTCAGGGCAGGTATCGCCTGAAGGTGGAGGTCGAGGACTCGGTCTCCGGCCGCAAAGCCACCGGCGCAATCGACGTGCAGGCGCTCTCGCCGTCGGATGGGGCCTCCGATCTGCTGGTGGCTCCGGAGATGCGCCTGGTCACTGCGGACGACACCGTGCCGCGACCGGGCGAATTCCTGACCGGTAACAACCTGGTGACGGCGGCTGCGCAGGTGCTTCTCACCCCGCTCCGGGCCAATGTGTACTACCTGCTCGAGGCCTACTCGAATTCGGGCCAGAGCGGCACCATGAGCGTCGCCATCCGGGACTCGTCCGGAAAGACCAGCATCAAGACCCCGGGAGTGCCGGTGACGGTGGCGGCCGGGGGCAGCGTACTCAAGGGCCAGCTGGACCTCACCGGCTTGCCCGAGGGCAGCTACACCATGGTTGCCAGCCTGAACCTGGGAGGCCGGAGCATCGAGCGTTCCGCCGCGATCTCGATGGCAGGCCTTCGGGAGACGCTGGTCCGCGATTCGGCGTCGCTGCAGGCCGACCGGATAAGCGATCCCGGCTACTTCGCCTCCCTGTCCGCCGAGGAGCTCGACGTCGCCAAGGCACCACTGCTCTATATCGCGGAGTCGGGCGAGCTCTCTCCCTGGCAGCAGGAGCTCAGCCTCGAGGCCAAGCGGCGGTTCCTGACCGCCTTCTGGCAGAAGCGGGATCCGACTCCGGGTACGGCCAGGAATGAGCGGCGCGAGGCGTTCTACGAAGCAATCGCCTACGCCAATCGGGAGTACAAGGAAGGCGGCCGCAAGGCCGTTGCAGGCTGGCGTTCGGATCGGGGCCGGATCTTTGCCCGGACCGGCGCGCCGGACGATGTATTGCGGAAACGGAACGAGGGCCGGGCGCCACCGTACGAGGTGTGGCGCTATAGCTCGGGCAAGGGATCCTACTACATCTTTGCCGACCGAACCGGCTTTGGTGCGTATCAGTTGATCTTCTCGAACGACCTCCGGGAGCCGGGCATTCCGGCCTGGAGCGAAGTAATCGGCCGCAAGGCCGTGGACGATGCCGGGGAGTTCCTCGGCGTCGATCTGTTCAGCTTGAGCCGGCGGGACGACACCGGCGCACGCCAACGGTTTTAGTCGAACGATACGGGACGCATCCTTAATAGACCTCCGCACTGAGGTGTCCACATGAAGCGTTTGTTGCGTGGTTCGGTCGTACTCGCGGTCGCAGTTGGATTCCTGTCCTGCTCGGGTGACCCGACCAGCTCTTTCCGGCAGCCCCAGGGGATCGTCGCGACTCCGAGCGCCCTGTTCATCGATGTGAACGAGACCAAGTCGGTCCTGGTCTCCCTTCAGGATGACCAGGGAAACCAGATTGCGACCACCTATCAGGTCAGCGACGTCGGGGCCGGGATAACCGTTGTCCAGGACACCGCGTTCCTGCATACCAACGTGGGCACTCCTCTCGGCAATCAGTCCCGATTCCAGGTGACCGGGACGGCGATCGCGAACAGCTCCTTCACCCTCAGCGCGGGCGGCAAGACGCTGGCGGTGCCGGTCAGAGTGGTGCCCTCGACGGTCGATATCGTGATCTCCAATGCCACCCCCGCCCTGGGCGACACCATCACCCTCACCGCGCCGCCGGGCTCGCTCTTCACCGACAGCTCGGTGGTCACCTTCGCCGGCGGCCCCCCGGGCGACATCGTCTCGGTTTCCCCGGATCAGACCATCATCACCGTAGTACCCGGCCCGAACGTCGCCGGTGCCGTGACTGTCACGCACACCACGGTGGCGTTCAACCCGGCCCTGGATTTCACCATCACGTCGAGCGGTACGGTGACCACCCCGGAGATCCTCGACCTGGCCGGGGCCACGATAGTGCCGCCCAACCCGGCGCTGGGGCAAACGGTCACCCTGACCCTCCCGCCGACCATCAAGGTGCTTCCGGTGGCGGCCCTTCCGGCGACGAGCATCGGAGCCCCGGACACCATCGGGGTGCTGGCGGATAGCGGGTTCATCGTCGCGGGAGCAACCAACCCCCACGCCGTCACAGTTACCGCGGACAGCGGGGCGATCACCTTCATCCCGGCGCCGAACTCCGATTCGATCATCACGGTACGCGGCGTGGTCCATGAGCGTCTGCCGCAGTTCCCCATGATTCTGTCGACCACCACCAAGGTCACCACGCCGGCCGTGGATTCGCTCCCGGCAACGCTGAGCTCGACGACGCCGGCAGTCAACGTTCCGGTCGTGCTGACCTCGACGAACGCCGCGTTCACCTTCGTGGACCCGGCCGTCATCGGAATAGCTGGCGATAGCGGTGCCATCGTAACCGGGCAGACGGCCAATACCATCACGTTCCTCCCGAAGCCGGCTGCCGCCGGTAAGGTGGGCGTTGGGGCGGTGGATGTGGTCGGCTTCGGCCTCCCGCTGACCAGCACGGCACCCGCCATCGCCGTCAGCGCCACTGTTCCCTCGCTGGCTGGTACGGGGAGTGCCGCCACGGCACCTGCCCTGGTACTTCCGGCGGTAGGTGGAACTACCGGCCTGTACGACGCCGGCAGCTTCCAGGCCGACATATTTGGTACCAACGTGGATCAGGTCTACCGGATCGTGGCACCGGGGGCCAGTAGCTATCGGGTTACCGTGGACTGGGACAACGCCGCCGATGTGGATGTGGCCCTCTGCAACGACGCCGCGTGCACCACTCCCAACTTCGCCGCGGGAACCGCCAACCACCCCGAGTCTGCGGTCTACACCTTCACCGGGGCAGGGACGAACTACCTCGTGTTGGATCTGTTCGCGGGAGCCGTTCCTGCCTGGGTGAGCATCAAGATCACCAGGATCACATAGGTTCGAGGTCAGGAACAGAGGACAAGAAGCCCCTGCCGAAGTCGGCAGGGGCTTCTTGCTTGTAGTCATTTCTCGGATGACACTTAACCGATGGATGACACTCTCTCGGCGGGGCTCACGTCCACCGCATCCTCGTCACGGAACTGCCGCTGATATAGCCGGGCGTAGGTCCCACCCAGCTCCAGCAGCTCCCCGTGGGTCCCTTCCTCCGCTATCCGGCCCCGGTCGATCACCACCAGCCGGTCGGCCCGGCGCACAGTGCTGAGCCGATGGGCAATGATCAGGGTCGTACGCCCCACCAGGAGCTTGCTCATCGCATCCTCGATCAGCTGCTCGCTCTCGGTATCCAGGTTGCTGGTAGCCTCGTCCAGGATCAGGATGGCGGGATCCTTGAGGATGGCCCGGGCAATGGCCACTCGCTGGCGCTGGCCGCCCGACAGCTTGATGCCCCGCTCTCCCACCAGGGTATCGTAGCCTCGCGGTAGCCGCTCGATGAACTCGTGCGCGTGAGCCCCCCGGGCGGCTGCCTCGACATCCTCCAGCGACGCTCCCGGCCGGGCATAGGCGATATTCTCCCGAATGGTTCCGCTGAACAGCGCCGGGTCCTGGGGCACGATGGCGATGGCGTTCCGGAGATCGGCGAGGCGGAGCGAGCTTATGTCGATGCCGTCCACGAGCACCCGGCCCCGGTCCGGGTCCCAGAAACGGGGTAGCAGGGAGACCAGCGTCGTCTTGCCTCCTCCGGACGGCCCCACCAGGGCAACCACCTCACCCGGCGCGCATACCAGATCGATGCCGTCGATAATCCAGGGCAATGCCGGGTCATCCTGGTAGCGAAAATAGACGCCTTCGAATGCCACCCTTCCGCTCGATGGAGACGGCAGCTCGGCCGGAGCGGTGGGGTCGGCAATTGCCGGGTCCATCTCCAGGATCTCGAACACCCGCTGAGCGGCGCCGACCGCCTCCTGGTAGCTGCTGAAGAACGAGGCCAATGCGCCGATCGCCGCGGCGATCGTGATGGTGTAGAGCAGGAACTGAACCAGCTCCCCGGGCGTAAGTCCTCCCTCGAGGACCAGGAGCCCCCCCTGCCAGAGTACGATCACGATGCCGACGAAGGTCGAGAAGGTCAGCACTCCGAAGAACACTCCCCGGATCTGGGCCCGCACCAACGCGGCGCGCACGCTTTCCCCAATCCGGGCCCCGTAGCGTTGCCGTTCAGCAGGCTCCTGCACGAAGCTTTGGACGGTCCTGATCTGGCTGAAGGCCTCCTCCGCGACCGCAGTGGCGTCTGCCACCTTGTCCTGCACCGAGGTGGTCATCCGGCGCAGCCGTCGCCCGAAGAAGAGGGCCGAGCCCACTACCAACGGAACCACGCCGAGGGCGGTAAGGGTGAGCCGGGGCTGCATCAGGGTGAGCAGGACTATCCCGCCTACCAGCGCCAGCATCTGCCGGGAAAATTCGGCAATCTGGTGGCTCAAGACTCCCTGAAGCAATCCGATGTCGGTGGTCAGCCTGCTGGTGAGCTCGCCGGTACGGCGCTCGGCGAAGAAGCCGGGCGGCATGAGCAGCAGCCGGGCAAACAGCTCCTGCCGGAGCCCGGCAACCACCCGCTCTCCTACGGCGCTGAGTAGATAGGTCTGCGCGTAGTTGAGAAAGGCCTGGACGGTGAACAGCAGGACCAGGCCGATGGCGATCCGATCGAGCACCGCCCGGTTCTTCTGGATGAAGGCGGCGTCGAGGAGGTACCGGACCACCATGGG
>JBDTTD010000061.1:0-11734 GCA_039930805.1 Gemmatimonadales bacterium
CTGGTGGCGCCGAGGTGCAGGTAGGGCCGCGCGGCCGGCGCCTGGTCGCCGAAGGCGTGAATGTGCGCCATCACATCGTGGCGGAAGCGCCGCTCGTAGCGGGCCGCGAGATCCAGGTCGGTATCGTCGAGGTGGGCCCGCATCTGGGCGATGGCCTGATCTGGAATGTCGAGTCCGAGCTCCCGTTCGGCCTCGGCCAGCGCGAGCCACAACCGTCTCCAGAGCCCGATCCGGTGCTGCTCGCCCCAGAGCGTCTGCATGGCCGGGGAGGCGTAGCGGGACCCGAGCGGCGAGCGCCAGCGGTCTTCCGTCATCGGAACAGCAGGTCGGTAAAGGTGACCTGGCCCTCACGCTCAACGTAGACCCGGATGACCTGGCCCGGACGAACGTTGAGGAGGCCCGACACTTCGGCGGCGTTGCGTACCGGGGTGCGGTCGATCGCAAGAATCACGTCGCCCGGCTGGAGCCCGGTAGCGCGGCTGACCTGGGGAGACAGATGGAAGATCAGGGCACCCTTGTCGCTGCGGAGGGAGCGCTCGGCCTGAATGGCCGGGGTCACGTTGATCAGCTGGAGGTCCTGGAGCACGGTAATCTTCTCGGCCGTCACCGTGGGAAGGTCGCCGGTGACAATCCGCCGGGTGACGCTCCCGCTCCCGCTCCGCACCGCCACCTGGACGGCGTCGTTTACGTGCAAGTCGAGCTTGACTGCCTCCCAGTCGAGGTAGTTGCGCAGCCGCCTACCGTTGGCCTCGACCAGCACGTCGCCCCGGCGCAAGCCGGCCCGAGAGGCGGGACCTTCGGGTGCGACGCTGGAGATGACCACGCCACCCTGACTCTTCCATTCGCGCATGGCGCGAGCACCCTGGACCTCGAGGCCAACCCATGCGCGCCGTACCGACCCGTGCCTGATGATCTCGTCCGTGACCCTGACTGCGCGCTCGATCGGTATGGCAAAGCCCAGTCCGACCGAGCCTCCACTGCTGCTGAAGATGGACGAGTTGACGCCGACCACCTCACCCAGTGCGTTGGTGAGCGGCCCCCCTGAATTGCCGGGATTGATGGCGGCATCGGTCTGGATCATGTCGAGGTAGAGACCGGTCTGGTCGCCGCCGCCGGGGAGGATGTTGCGTTCGGTGGCGCTCACCACCCCGACCGAGACCGACGGCTCGGAATTGCCCAGCAAGTAGGCGTAGGGATTCCCCAGCGCCACGACCCATTCCCCGATCATGAGGTCGGTGCTGCGACCGAGGGCCACGGTGGGCAGGTTCTCGCGATCGACCTTCAGCACGGCGATGTCGGTCAGCGGATCCTCTCCCACCACGGTCGCGGGGAGGTCGCTGCCGTCCGGCAGCGTCACGACGACCCGCTCGGCGTTGGAGACGACGTGCTGATTGGTGACGATGATCCCGTTGGACCGAATGACGAATCCGGTTCCGCTCCCTTGCACCACGCGGGCGCCTTCCGGCACAAAAAACAGATCGAAGGGGGAGCGGCGAGCCTGTTGCCGGGAGGTCACATTGATCGAGACTACCGCCGGCGCAACCCGGTCCGCAGCGGAAACCAGCGCCGTGCGGCGCGAGGAGTTGGCGGCATCCTGAGCCTCCACCACGCCGCGGGAGGTTTGAGCGCCTGCCAAGGACACCCGCATGGCATCGTCGGCTCGGCAGCCGGCCAATGTCAGGCCGGCGGCGAGGACTAACGAGCTACACCAGGTGCAGCGCGGCATGTTCCTCTGGAGCGGGCTGGGTGAAGAGCTCGGGCGGATAGACCACGGCAGCAAAGTAGAGCCCCTGGGGCGGTGCCGGAGGACTGGTGTCAGCGTTGTCCTCCCGGCGGAGCAACGCAGCCATGTCCCCCAGCGGTCGGCGTTGGAGCCCGATATCCACCATGGTGCCGACCACCATCCGCACCATGCGCTGAAGAAACCGGTCAGCCTCGATTTCGAGGCTCACGCCTCGGTCGTCGATCCGGCGGCTCCACTCCGCCTGGATCACGCGGCAGCGATAGTGCGGCTTGTCGGTCTTGGCGGCAAAGGCGCGGAAATCGTGCTCGCCCACTATAACCCGGGCGGCTTGGTCGATCAGGTCGAGGTCGAGAGGCTTGCCGAGCGCCCACTCGAACTGGCGGCGAAAGGGCGAGGCCGCGGCCTCGTCGAGACCGATCCGGTACCGATACCGGCGCGAAAGTGCGGACTTGCGAGCGTGGAAACCGGGCTGCATGAGGTGAACCGACCCCACCCAGCAGTCACTCGGCAGGAGCGCGTTGAGCGCCCGTCGAAGTGCGGAATCGGTCCAGCTGGCTGGGGCACTGAAGCTGACGCCCTGGCCGATCGAATGGACTCCAGCGTCAGTTCGCCCGGCCGCGTGTGCCACAGTCCGGCGGCCAAACAGGCGTTCGAGGACGCGCTCGAATTCGAGCTGAACCGAGCGCCGGGCGGGTTGCCGCTGCCACCCGACAAAGCCGGTGCCGTCGTACTCTAGTGTGGCGAGGAAGGTCCGGCTCATCGGCCCGGAATCTAGTGCTTTGGGATACCTCGGGCAAGGCACGCAAATGCTTGTCACGATTGACAAAAGCGGCTCTGGCCAGGTACAATTTTTCCCCCGGTGCCACTCCCGTTTGCCAGGTCTTGATTCCCGTGACCCTTGACGCCCCGCTGCGTTTCGCCATCCAGCAACTCGCCCTGGGCGCGTCGCTCGACCGGGAGGCAACCGCGGCGGCTTTTGGGGTGGTCATGCGGGGAGAGGCAACCCCCGTCCAGACTGCGGCGCTGCTGATGGGTCTGCGGACCAAGGGCGAGACGGCCGACGAGGTGGCCGGAGCGGTGCTGGCGCTGCGCTGCGCCATGGTCACACTGCAGACCGCCGATCCCGGGCTGCTGGTGGACACCTGCGGCACCGGCGGTGGGAAGGTGGGCACGCTCAACATATCCACCGCCGCCGCGTTCGTGGTGGCCGGGGCCGGCGTAGCCGTCGCCAAGCACGGCAACCGGAGTTACACCTCCCGGTCCGGGTCGGCTGATGTCCTGGAGGCGCTGGGGATCGACATCAACGTGCCGCCGGCCGCCGCCGGCGAGTTGCTGCGATCGGTCGGGCTCACCTTCCTGTTTGCGCCGGCCTACCACCCCGCAATGCGACACGTGGGCCCGGTACGGAAAGAGCTGGGCGTTCCGACGATCATGAACCTCCTCGGCCCCCTGGCGAATCCGGCGGGAGTGACCCGCCAGGTCGTCGGAGTAGCGGACGCAAGCCGGGCGGAGCTCATGGCCGAAACGCTTGCGGCGCTCGGAACCCGTCACGCGCTGGTTCTGCACGCCAGCGTCGGCATGGATGAGGTCAGTCCGTCGGGGCCGACCCTGGTGTGGGAGGTGAAGGGCAGGGAGGTAGTCGGGTGGGAGCTCACTCCCGAACGCTACGGCCTGGAATGCGGCGACCTGGAGGCCCTGGCCGGCGGTGAGCCGGAAGAGAATGCAGCCCGGATGGAGCGGCTCTTCTCCGGCGAGGCGGACAAGGTAGTACGTTGTGCCGTGCTGTTGAACGCGGCGGCAGCACTCTACGTGTCGGCGAACGGATGGTCCCTGGACGAGGCGGTGGAGCGGAGTGAGGAGTCGCTGGCGAGTGGAGCCGCAGCCCGGGTACTGGCACGGCTCCGAGCGGCGGCGCCGCGCCGGTAGGGGCGCACCGCGGTGCGCCCCTACATCTAGTATTTCCGGATGACGCCGACCACCACACCCTGGATCAGCACGTCACGTTCCTGGAATCTCATGGGCTGCATGGTGGCGTTGGCGGGCTGGAGCCTGATCCAGCCCCCGGCCTCACGGTAGAACTTCTTGACGGTGGCCTCGCTCCCGTTGACCAGGGCGATGACCATCTCGCCGTTTTCGGCGCTCTGCTTGCCGTGGACCACGACGATGTCCCCGTCCACGATATGCTCGTCGATCATGGAGGTGCCTTGCACCTTCAGGGCATAGTTGGGACCCTTCCGGGGCAGCATGTGCTCGGGAACCGCGATGGTTTCCTGGTGCATGAGCGACTCGATCGGGGTACCGGCGGCTACCTTTCCGAGCAGCGGGATCTCACTGGCCGCGGAGGTACCGCGCGGCGGCAAGACCTCGATCGACCGGCTCTCGTTGTAGGAGCGGCGGATGTAGCCCTTCCGCTCGAGGTTGGTGAGATGCTCGTGGACCGTGGCCAGAGACTGAAAGCCGAAGTTTTCGGCGATCTCTTCGAAGCTGGGCGCGTATCCCTGCCCATGGATGTGGCTCTGCAGGTAGACGAGTATCTCACTCTGGCGCTTGGTCAGCGGCATTCAGGAATCTCCTTGCAGGCGGATGTGACCGAATAGAGCCCGAATTAGAATACCCGAATACCGGCCGAAGGACAAGATGCCCGTCAGCCTCGACCAGATCCTGAGGTCCACCCGAGTTGGTCTGGACACGGTGCACGCCCGCCGGGCCCTGCTGGAGCGTGAGGTGGCCCGGAGCCGGGTGCCACCCTCGTTCCAGGCTGCCCTGAGGAAGGGCAACATCGCTGTAATTGCCGAGGTAAAGCGCCGGTCGCCCTCCGCTGGCCTGATCCGGGAGGACCTCGACCCGGGTGAGCGCGCTGCCCTGTATGCCGACCACGGCGCCGCGGCCATCTCGGTGTTGACCGACGGCCCCTACTTCGGTGGCTCCATCCAGGACCTCACCGCGGCCGCTCAGCGCTCCTCGGCTCCGGTGCTTCGTAAGGATTTCATTCTGGACGAAGTGCAGATCCTGGAGGCTCGCGCTGCCGGTGCCGCAGCTGTCCTGCTCATAGTTCGGGCCCTGGGCCCCCGGCTCCGTCCCCTCATCCGCTGCACGGCGGATTTGGGATTGGACGCACTGGTCGAGGTCCATACCCCGGACGAGCTGAGCGCGGCGTTGGAGGCAGGCGGATCGATCATAGGGGTGAACAGCCGGGATCTCGATAGCTTCACGATCGACACGGAGGCGGCGTGGAAGATCATCGCCGAGGTCCCCGCCCAAGCCATCGCCGTGGCGGAGAGCGGCATGGCTGGAACCGCGGATGTCCAGCGAGCCGGGGCGGCCGGCGCTGACGCGGTCTTGATTGGAACCGCGCTTTCCGCGGCAGCCGCTCCGGGCGAGCTTCTCCAGGAGTTGACCCGAGTGCCCAGGCGTAGCCGCTAAGATCAAGCTCTGCCGGAGCATGGAACTCGGACGAGCGGCGGTCGCCCCCGCCATTGGCAGGCCGCATCTCGGCGTTGTTTTTGCTGAAGGTCCAAGGGCTGCTTCGACCGGGTGTTATGCACCCTCGCCCACTGAGATCTCCGAAGCGGTCGCCTGGCGGAGTTGAGCGGCCCCCTAATACAATCGCAGGATTCGTGGAGGCGGTGTTTTGCCCACAGTTCAGTCGCCTGAGCAGGGTTTGACCGGCCGGTTCGGTCCCTACGGCGGGCGCTATGTGCCCGAGACGCTGGTCGCGGCGCTCGACGACCTCACCGCGCTGTACGAGGCGGCTCGCCAGGACCCAGCCTTCTGGGCCGAGCTTGACCACTTGCTGGCGGAGTTCGTGGGCCGGCCGTCGCCCCTTTCCGAGGCACCTCGTTTCGGCCAGACCGTGGGAGCCCGGGTTGTGCTCAAGCGGGAAGACCTGAACCACACC
This sequence comes from Gemmatimonadales bacterium, assembly GCA_039930805.1. GTDB lineage: Bacteria > Gemmatimonadota > Gemmatimonadetes > Gemmatimonadales > GWC2-71-9 > CAVVWJ01. The sequence continues at coordinate 5,643 of JBDTTD010000061.1, forward strand.
GGTGCCCACAAGATCAATAACACCATCGGCCAGGCGCTTCTGGCCCTCAAGATGGGAAAGCGCAGGATCATCGCCGAGACCGGCGCCGGACAGCACGGCGTTGCCACCGCCACGGTCTGCGCTCGCTTCGGACTCGAGTGCGTCGTCTATATGGGCGCGGAGGACGTCCGCCGCCAGCGTTTGAACGTGTATCGCATGGAGCTGCTGGGCGCCACCGTGGTTCCGGTCGAGTCCGGCACCCGGACTCTCAAGGACGCCACCAATGAGGCGCTGCGAGACTGGGTGACGAATGTTCCGACCACGCACTACATCATCGGCTCGGTGGTGGGTCCCGATCCCTTTCCCCGCATGGTGCGGGACTTTCAGGCAGTGATCGGACGCGAGGCCCGGGCCCAGATCCTGGAGCGCTACGACAGCCTGCCTCACACCGTGGTGGCCTGTGTCGGTGGCGGGTCGAATGCCATCGGGATATTCAGCGGATTCCTGAATGATGCCGGAGTCCGGCTGGTGGGGGTCGAGGCGGCGGGAAAGGGCCTCGGCACCGGTCATCACAGCGCCACCCTCACCGCGGGAACGCCTGGCGTACTCCACGGCAGCCTCAGCTATCTGCTCCAGGACGCCGACGGACAGGTTGCTCCGGCACACTCGATCTCGGCCGGGCTGGACTACCCCGGCGTCGGACCGGAGCACAGTCATCTGCGGGACACCGGCCGGGTGAGCTACGAGACAGCTACCGACGCCGAGGCGCTGGATGCGTTTCAGATGCTCTGCCGCCTCGAAGGCATCATTCCCGCCTTGGAGACTGCCCACGCGCTTGCCTGGATCAAGCGCGCCGCGGGGCGCTGGACTCCCGATCAGACTGTGCTCGTGTGCCTCAGTGGACGAGGCGACAAGGATGTCGCTCACGTGGCCGATCTGCTGGGGGGCCAGGTTTGACGACAGGGCAGAGCGCGGCCGACCTGCTCCCGGTCTCCCAGGTTTCGGAGCTGATCCAGGCCATGGTCAAGGCGCTCCGTGCGTTCCAGATGTACCTGCCGAATAATCCGATCTACCAGCGTGCCATCCTGAACGTCCGCAGCGCCCTCGGCCCTATCTGGACAGTCACAGACGAGCTTGCTCTCAACGTGTCGGAATCCGATTTGCTGTGGGAGGGGCAGTCGGTCTATCACCAGGTCAACCGAAGTGACAGCCTGGCGTGGAGCCTGTTCAAGGACGGCATGCGCGAGCTGGTCATCCATCGGGGCGCTGAAGCCGAGGACCTGCCGCAACTGCTGGCCACGATCAACAAGGCGCGCTTTCTCCCCGCCGATGCGGGCGACGATTTGCTGACTCTCCTCTGGGCTATTGAATTCGAGAACATCAAATATCGGTTCGTCGACTTCTTTGCCGAAGGTGGCGGAGAGCTGCCGGGCCCTTCGGGAACCGCCGATGGAACGACCAGCGCCGAGAACCGCAAGGCCGCAGTGGCAGAGGAAGTTGCCGAGCGTCCGAAGGGCGTGGTGGAGCTCGACGATGTCGATTCCACCCTCTACTTCCTCGACGAGGATGAGGTCGGCTATCTGGCCCGGGAGCTGGGGGAGGAATACTCGCGCGACGTTCGAGGCAGCGCCCTGAATGTGCTGTTCGACCTGATCGAGACTCAGGTCGAGGGTGGCGTGCGCGATGAGGCGATTGGCGTACTGGATCAACTCTTCCCCAACCTGCTAACCAGCCGTGATTTCCGAAGCGCGGCCACCTTGCTTCGGGAATCCAAGCTCTTGAGGGATCGGGCCCCCGACCTCTGTTCGGAGCAGGTGCAGCGGCTCGACGGGTTCGTGGGAAGGCTCAGCGAGCCGGCGATCGTCGGTCAGGTGCTTCAGTCACTTGACGAGGCCAGCGGGCTGGGACTCGACCAGGATGCCGCCGCCGTACTACGCGAGCTCCGGTCGTCAGCGCTGGAGCCGCTGGTCAGCTGGCTGCCGAATCTTTCCTCGGCTCCCCTCCGGAAGATGCTGGAGGATGTGGTCGACAAACTGGCCGGCGCCAACATCGCCGAAGTCCAGCGCCTGCTGCGCCAGCCCGACTCGCCGGCCCTCATGGGCATCGTGGCGCTTTGTGGCAGGCTGCAACTGCACCACGCGGTGCCGGGCTTCACCGACTTGATTACCCACCCCGACCCGGCGGTCCGGCTGGCGGCGGTGCAGACGCTCGGCCAGCTGGGGACGCCGGGAGCACTGACTCTGCTGGATCGGGCCATCGAGGACAGCGATCGTTTCGTTCGACTCGCCGCGGTTCGGGGCGTGGGCGCCCGGGGTTACAAGGGAGCGCTTCGACGGATCGAGACCGTGGTTCTCGGCAAGGCGTCGAGAGCGATCGATCTCACCGAGAAGATGGCCTTTTTCGAGGCTTACGGCTCCATTGCCGGGGCCGGTGGCCTGAAGGCGCTCAGCGCAATTCTGCTCCAGCGCGGCTTGCTCAAGATGAAAGAGCCACCCGAAACCCGCGCCTGCGCGGCGGTAGCACTGGGCCGGATCAAGACCCCCGAGGCTCGCGACCTGCTGCAGCGGGCCGCGGACGACAAGGAGCTTGTAGTCCGCAATGCAGCCGCCCGCGCCCTGCGGGGAGCCACACCGTGACCCTACCGGCTGGAGGCACCCCCGAACGCTCCGCGCCCGAGGGCCAGCTGCGCCAGGGAGGGCGCTCGCTCTTGCTCGCGCTCTACACGGCTCTTCGCAGTCTCAAGATGTATCCGGTCGAGAATACCACCGTGCAGAAGGCGCTCGACGACCTCAACACCTCAGCCCGGACCCTGCTCGATGCCGAGGTCGAGCTGGAGATCCGGATAGCGGGCGACTTCCTCTTCGTCAACGGCACCCGGTTGCGGGTCGAGCTGGATAACTACGCATCCTTCAGCCACATCCTGGCCATGCTGCGGGCGTTCGAGATCGGCGTATTGCATATCCACGCCGGGATGGACCGGCGAGAGTGGCAGATCTTCCTCGGCCTCATCCTCAGCCTCAGCCAGCAAGGCGAGGTAGATGAGCGGCTGGAGGTGCTGCAGGAGCGGCTGGAAGCGGCCAAGGTGGCGCACCTGGAGGTCGAGCGGGCCCAGGCCGAAGGCGGAGCATCGGAAGAGTCCCGGCACCAGGCAAAGCGGGTCTATGCCGAGGGCGTGGCGGTCACGAGGGAAATGGTGACCGGCATTCGCCTGGGCCGGGGCCCCCGGCTCAAGCGGGTGAAGCGGGCGGTTCAGCTGGTGGTGGACCAGGTGCTGAACAATGAAATGTCGATGGTCGGCATGACCACGGTGCGGGACTACGACGAATACACCTTCACCCACTCGGTCAACGTCTGCATCTTCTCCGTTGCCCTGGGTAGGAAGCTGGGCTTTTCCAAGGTGCAGCTCTACGATCTCGGTATGACCGCCCTGTTGCATGATGTGGGCAAGGCGCGGGTCCCGAGCGAAATCCTGAATAAGATCGGCAGCCTCGACGAGCGGGAATGGAAGATGATCCAGCAGCATCCCTGGATGGGGGCGCTGACCTTGTTCGGATTACGGTCCTACGAGGAGATACCGTACCGGTCGATTCTGGTGGCGCATGAACACCACATGAAGATGGACCTGACCGGCTACCCCAAGTCGATCCGCCCACGCACCCTGGGCATGTTTTCCCGGATCGTCTCGGTGGCCGATGGATTCGATGCCGCCACCACCCGCCGGGTGTACACCACGACGCCGATCGAGCCGGACCAGGTACTGAAGGAGATGTGGGACAACCCCAAGCGGGGCTATGACCGCGTGGTCGTGAAAGCACTGATCAACCTCATCGGCGTCTACCCGGTCGGCACCTGCGTGATCCTGGACACGCTCGAGGTAGGTATTGTGGCGGGGCCCAACCCGGAATCCCAGCAGCTCAACCGTCCCCTGGTGCGCATCGCGGTGGACGTGGATGGTGCCACCGTGCCGCTGCCCGGTAGCCAGGTGAGCCTCATGGAAAAGGACGAGAGCGGAGCTTACAAGCGGTCCATCGTAAAGGTCACCAACCCCAACCGATTCGGACTGACGCCTGGCGACTACTTTGTCTGAGTCCGGCCTGGCGCCGGTCTGGACCAGACTCAGGGCCGAGGGGCGCAAGGCTCTCATTCCATACCTCACGGCAGGGTACCCCACGCCCGATGCCAGCGCAGCCGCGCTCCGCTCCGCGGCCGAGGTGGCCGATATCATCGAGGTCGGCGTCCCGTTCAGCGACCCGCTCGCCGACGGGCCCACCATCCAGCGCTCGACCTTCGAGGCGCTTCGCCAGGGCATGACTCTGGCCCGCACGCTGGAGCTCATCGCCAGGGCGGATCTGGCCCGGCCGGTCGTCGTCTTCAGCTACCTGAATCCAATCCTGCAATTCGGCGTGGAGCGGTTTCTGCGCGCGGCAGAAGAGCTGGGTATTGCGGGCCTGCTGCTTACCGACCTGCCGGCCGGTAGCGATCCGGAGGTGGAGTCGGCGGTGCAACGAAGCGGGCTCGATCTCATCCGGCTGGTGGCACCCACCACTCGGGCCCGGCGTCTGGCGGTGACGCTGGACGGCGCCCAGGGTTTCGTGTACCTGGTGGCGCGGCTGGGGGTGACCGGCGCCAGCTCGGCACTGGACGTGGATCTGAGGGAGTCGGTGGCCCGGGTGCGGGGCGCCACTACACTTCCGCTGGCCGTGGGATTCGGCATCTCCACCCCGGAGCAGGCACACGCCGTGGGTCAGATGGCCGATGGCGTGGTCGTGGGCAGTGCCCTGGTCGAGATCCTGGGCCGGGAGGGAGTGGGGGCCACCAGGAGCTTCCTGGGTGCTCTGCGTGATGCGCTCGACAGCGGAGAGGCGCGATGACGGTCAACGTTCCGAAGCTGCTGGGACGCTACACTCTGGTCCTTTGGACCACGGGGTCCCTTCTCGCCGCGACCGTGCTCATCTGGGATCACCAGTGGATCGACCAGCCAGTCTCCACCTTGCTCCTGATCGTCGCCATGTTCGCGCTTCGATCCGTGCCGATCAGACTGAGCAAATACTCCTATCTCACTCAAACGGGAATTCCGACGCTGGTCGGCGCCGCGTGCGTCGGACCCGCACCCGTGGTGGTGGCGCTGTGGGTAGGTGTGATAGGGGCGGACGTCTTCTGGCTTCGGAAGCACCCACGCGCCGGCCTGGTCAATTCCGGCCGCGAGGTCATCGGATTCGTGGCGGCCTATGGTCCCTACGCTGCGATCCTTGCTCTGAACGGAACCACCGAGTTGACGGTCGACTTCCTTCCAGCCGCCGCCATCCTGGTGTCGTTGTACTTCTTCTTCACCCGAGCCCTGTTCTACTTCAGCCTGCTGATCCGGGACAAGCTCGAGAGTGCGGAGAAGATCCTCATCCTGCGCTGGGAAATCAGCTCGTACCTGCTCACGTTGATCGGCACCGCCCTCGTGGTCTGGGTGCTGGCGGCGCTGGCTCCGGTGGGATGGCTGGCGGCTATGCTGGCTCTCGGTGTGGTGGGCCTGCTCTTCCGCCATATTTTCGACGAAGCGATCGGGGCTGAAGACCTGAACAAGGTCCACCTCATGGAAGGGGCGATCGCGAGCAACGCCACGCTTCAGGGATCCTTCACCCAGATCGAGCGCCTGGCTTACCGGCTCCTGGACTGGGGGGATTTCCGGGTCTATCGAACATCGGGTTCGGACGTCTCGCTGGCCTTCCGCAGCACGCTTGGACGCGTGAACCGGGGGGAGCCGGGAGCCTCGATAGCTCCGTTGCGGAACGAGGCGGTAGAGTCCCGGGAGCCGGTTATCGTCAGAGATGTACGGCAAGACGATCGGCTGGGCGACCTGTCGGAGGATGTAAGAATGCTGGTGATCCACCCCATCCGGTTTGGGGAGGAAATTCTGGGTACGCTCGAGGTGGAGCATCACAAGCGGCACTTCTACGGCTCTAAGGATCTCGTGGCCATCAGTACCCTGGCCGGGCAGATGGCCACGGCGATCCACATCGCCGAGCTTCGAAGGCCGCTGGTGCTGACGGTGAGCCAGATCGGCGAACAGGTCACGTCACTTGCCCGAGTGGCCGATTCTCTCCGGGTCTCGGCCACCGCCC
>JBDTTD010000062.1:0-11730 GCA_039930805.1 Gemmatimonadales bacterium
CCTGTGGAGGTCGCTCGTGAACAAGCTCACGCTGGTTGTCGCTGTGGCTGCGCTAACAACACTCAGCGCCTGCAAGAAGACGGGTGAAGGTCAGTATGAGGTTCAGAAGCCGGTGATTGGTACCGAAACGGACACGGTGAACACGCCCAGCGTGGAGACCGGCACCGTCAAGGACACGATTACCGTGCCAACCGTCGGAACCGAGAAGAAGGAAGTGACGTTGCCGAAGGTCGAAATCAAGAAGGCCAAGTAGTAGTTCGCCCTCCTAGAAGTCCAGCGATATATTGCGTACACCCGCGGGTTAGCTCCTCCCCGCGGGGCTTTACTTCTTCAAACAATCCCCGGAGTTCCCATGACGCGGTTCACCTCACGGCTCGCCGTGATGGCACTCGCGGTCGTCGTACCCATCTCAGCGGTTACCGCTCAGGGTCGGACGGCCATCCGGGCCGGCCGGCTGGTGGACGTGGAACGAGGCGAGATACGCCGGGATCAGGTGGTGCTCGTGAGAGGGACCCGGATCGAGGCCGTTCTGCCGGCCTCAGCCAAGCTCCCGAGCGACGCCCGCGTACTGGACCTGTCGCGGTATACCGTCCTTCCCGGTCTCATCGACTGTCATTCGCACCTTGTAGGTGACGCCGCCGGCGCGGATGTGCTCCTGCCGTTGGAGCGCTCGGAGGCGCAGGAGGCCTTCAGCGGTGTTCGGAACGCGCGCGCCACCCTGCTGGCGGGGTTTACAACCGTCCGTGATGTCGGCACTTACCGGGCCTTCGTGGACGTGGCTCTTCGTGATGCCATCAACCAGGGCAGCGTGATCGGCCCTCGGATGAAGGTCGCGGGGGCCTACGTGACCGTCTCCACCGGCGCCGGTGAGCTGGTGGGAGCCGCGCCGGACGTAACCATCCCGGCGGCCTTCCGCTACGGTGTCGCCAACTCCGCCGATCAGGTGCGCGAGCGGGTGCGCGCGATTCTGAATGGCGGGGCCGACTTCATCAAGATTCTTGCCACCGGCGCGGTGTTCACCCGGGGCACCAAGCCCGGCGTGTCCGAGTACACCGAAGATCAGCTTCGGGCCGCGGTGGACCAGGCCGCAGAGTATGGCACCTTCGTGGCCGCACACGCGCACGGCGCGGAGGGGATCAAGCGTGCGGTGCGGGCAGGGGTCCGTTCGATCGAGCACGGCTCGCTCATGGACGACGAGGCAATTGCCTTGATGAAGGAGCATGGCACCTGGCTGGTGGCCGATATCTGGAACGGCGACTATACCGATAGTGTCGGGCGGGAGCAGAAATGGCCCGAGGACATCCTGCGGAAGAACACCGAGACCACCGAGATCCAGCGCGTGGGATTCCGCAAGGCGGTTGCTCGTGGTGTCAAAGTGGCCTACGGGACGGATAGCGGGATCTACCCCCATGGGCTCAATGCGATGCAGCTTCCATACATGGTCAAGTACGGCATGTCGCCCATGCAGGCCGTTCAGTCCGCGACGATTTCAGCCGCGGATCTCATGCAGTGGACCGACAGCGTCGGCTCGCTCAAGCCGGGGAAGTACGCCGACATCATTGCGGTCGAGGGCGATGCGCTGGCGGATCTCAGGAGCTTCAGAAAGGTGGGGTTCGTGATGAAGGGTGGGGTTGTCTACAAGAGTCCCTGAGGAAGGGGTCTAGAGTCTAGAGTCTAGAGTCTAGGGTCTAGGGTCTACGAACCCGGCATTCAAAAGGAGCTTGGTGTGATCTGGACTCGACACTACCTGGTTGCGTTCCTGAGCGCCGCCGTCGTTCCCGGGGCCTTTGGGCAGGCGCAGTCCCAGCGGAAGGTGGAGTTGGATGACGTCTACCGGCTCCGAGGCGTAAGCGATCCCCAGCTCTCGCCGGACGGCGCGTGGGTGGCCTACACGGTCTCCATGGCCGACTCGGTCGATGACAAGGCCAACAGCGACATCTGGATGACGGCTTGGGACGGAGAACGGAACGTCCGGCTCACCTCCAGCAAGTCGAGCGAGGACACTCCCCGTTGGAGCCCCGATGGGCGCTACCTGACGTTCCTCTCCAATCGGGATGATGCGCGGGAGGTAGATCAGGTCTGGCTGCTGGATCGCTCGGGAGGTGAGGCCGAGCGGATCACGGCTCTGCCGGGCGGCGTGTCCGACTACGCCTGGTCGCCGGACAGCAAGCGGCTGGCCCTGGTTGTCAGTGATCCCGATCCTGACTCGGCCTATGCCGGCCCCGATACCAGCCTCAAGACCACCCCAAGGCCGATCGTATTGAACCGGTTCCAGTTCAAGGAGGACGAGTCCGGCTACCTCGACAACCGGCGAGACCATTTGTACCTGCTCGACCTATCGAGCCGCAGGACAGACATCCTGACCCCGGGGGAGTACAACGAGGCGGCGCCGGCCTGGTCGCCGGACAGCCGCTCGATCGCCTTCGTCAGCAAGCGTCGTCCGGAGTTCGATCGAACCAACAACTGGGACCTCTATGTGGTCGATGCGAAGGCCGGAGCTTCGCCGCGGCAGCTTACGACCTTCGAGGGCCCCGACCTGGATCCCTCGTGGGGCAGCCGGGCGCCCTCGTGGAGCCCCGACGGCAAGCAGCTGGCCTACGTACAAGGCGGTCCGCTCAAGCTGATCTATTACGCCGGTCAGAAAGTCGCCGTGGTGCCCGCATCCGGTGGACCGGCCAAGGTCCTGACACCGGCGCTCGACCGCAACGCTCTCTCCCCGGTGTGGTCGGCCGACGGCGCCTCGATTCTCTTCCTGCTCGAGGACGACCGGGTCACCGATGTGGCCAGCGTGCCGTCGGGAGGCGGGCCAGTGGCTCGGCTCACCCCAGGCCGCGGATTCGTGAGCGACCTCACCGTTGGTCCCGGCGGGAAAGTGGCCGTGCTCGCCAGTACACCCGCTGCGCCGGCCGAGGTGTTCGCGGTTGAAGGCGAGGGGCTGCGGCGGCTCTCGCGGCAGAACGATGCCTGGCTCGCGGGCGTCCGGCTGGCTCCGGTGGAAGAGATCTCCTTCAAGAGCCGTGACGGCACGCCGATTCACGGATTCCTTACCCGGCCGGTCGACTACCAGGCAGGCACCCGGGTGCCGGCCGTACTCAAGATCCACGGCGGTCCGGTGTACCAGTTCTCCAACGAGTTCGATCTGGAATGGCAGCTGCTCGCTGCCAAGGGCTATGCCGTGGTCGCGGCCAATCCCCGGGGAAGCTCGGGGCGGGGTGAGAAGTTCTCTACCGCCATCTGGGCCGACTGGGGCAACAAAGACGGGCAGGATGTGCTGGCGGCCGTGGACTACGCGGTTGCCGCGGGCGTGGCCGATCCCGGGCGGCTCGGCGTGGGCGGCTGGAGCTATGGCGGGATTCTCACCAACCAGGTCATCGCCCGCGACCGGCGGTTCAAGGCGGCGATCAGTGGGGCAGGGCAGTCGAATGCGCTGGCCGGCTATGGCACCGACCAGTACGTCCGGGAGTACGAGGCGGAGCTGGGCTTACCCTGGAAGAACCCGGAAGCCTACACCCGGGTCTCCTTCCCCTTTTTTCACGCCGACCGGATCGTGACGCCTACACTGTTTCTGTGCGGCGAGAGGGACTTCAACGTCCCGCTGCTCAACTCGGAGCAGATGTACCAGGCCCTGCGGAGCCTGGGGCGCGAGACTGAGCTGGTGATCTACCCGGGAGAGTACCACGAGATCCGGAAGCCGAGCTATCGGCGGGACCGGCTCCAGCGCTACCTGGACTGGTACGGTCGCTATCTTAAAAAGCAAGGAGCTCAAGCCGCAACGCACTGAGCGTCGAGGAGGTTGCCCTGGCCGCCATTCGCGTGATCCTCGCCTTTGCCAGCCTGATGTCCTCTACCCTGGGCTGCGGGGTCTTCTCGTCGAAAAATCCAGCCCCTGCGCGATCCAAAATTTCGGTCGAAGTCGAGAACCACAACTGGAGCGATATCACGGTCTATCTGCTGGCCGGCGGACTTCCTCAGCGGCTGGGGATGGTCACCTCGCTCCAAACCACCACCCTGGCTTTCCCATCCCAGCGGCTGAATGCCGGGAGCGGGGTACGCCTGAGAGCCCTGCCAGTGGCCGGAGAGTCGTACACCACCGAGACTATTCTGGTCCTGCCGGGCCAGACGATCACGTGGACCCTGGAGAACGTTCTCGATCACTCCAGCCTGACGGTATACTGATCGGGCTACGGGTTGCGGTCGAGGCACCCCACTGAATTCGGGTTGTTCTGCTCTTCGATCGGCAGGGGGAAATTCACGTCCGTGCCGTAGCGGCCTCCCTTGTGGTACGCCCCGTTTGGAAACACCGTGTTCTCGGTCCTGCCGTAACCGCCCGCGCTGACCGGCCGGAGGAGGCGGCGCATGTCGCCCAGCCTATGGCCGGTGGCGTACAGCCAGAACGCCCGCTCCGCGAAGAGCAGATCTTCTCCCTCCGCCTGGGTACCGGGCTGAGCCAGGGGACTCAGCGGTGGATTCAGGTTCGGGAATGACGCCCGCAGGGCGTTGAGCGTTGTGGTCATGCCGCCGAGATCACTGCCCTTCAGTTGTGCTTCGGCCTCGATGAGCCGGGCTTCGACACCGTCGGCCACCGATACATCCGCGGTCGCGTCGGGATACTTGAACAGGTTGACCTGGGTCGTGATCAGGTCCAGCCCGGTATCGGCCACCCCGTCCCCGTCGCTATCCGTCGTGTCCGCCGGTACCCGGGGGTCCTGGGCGGAGAAGAAAGGAAGTCCGACACCGCCCTCGACGTCGGCCACCGACCACAGACCCTGATTGGTGTACGACCAGATCGCGTTCTGCAGCCGGAGGGGAGACTCGGCGTGCTGCGTCGCGTATACGAATTCGGTCGGCACGAGAGCTACCGCGGCCGCCGCCTCGGCAAACCGGCCCAGGTTGACCAGCGCGCGGGCCCGGCCAACGGTGGCCAGGGTGGTGATGGTTCCATCGTCATTCACCAGCCCGGGCTCCGCGAGTGCCGCGTCGAACGCGGCGAGTCCGCGCTCGAACATCTGGGTGGTGGTTTCGGGCCCGCCAAAGATCAGGCTGTCGCCGCTTACCCGGCTGAAGGGAACGCCGGAGCAGAACGTCTCGCCGAAGTAGACGTAGGTGAACCCGGACAGCGCCAGCGTCTCGGCGATATCAGGCGTCTCATCGGGGGCCACCAGAAATTGCCGGAGGGCGGCAGCCGCGACCTCGAGCCCCCGGCGCGCCTTGTGCAAGTTCCGATAGACATCCGAGAGTGTGGGGTTGATGAGCGCTGTCGTGCGCTGGTCGATCTCCTGCTGCGATGGCGGCGTGGTGGAGTGAATGAACTCATCAGCCAGCAGGCCACTCGCGAGGATCCACCCGTCGTCGAACTGGGTGCCGTCGCCGTCCTTGGAAAAGCCGAAGTCGGCAATGGCGCCTTCTCTCAGCGCCTGGGCGCCCTCGGGAGAGTTGATCTCGCCGGGATCGATGATGTTGGGCTGCTCGGTGTCCAGCAGTCCGCAGCCTCCCAGCGGAAGCAGAAAGAGCAGGGCGGCGGCTCGGAGGGAGCGACGTGAGATAGTCATGTGGGCACTCCCTCAGAAGCCGACGTTAAGACGCGCGGTCCAATAGCGCACCTGGGCCTGCGACTCGAAGTCCGAGGAGGCGAAGTTGTCCTGGGCAAAGGCGTTCACCTCTGGGTCGACTCCGCTGTAGTCGTCTATGGTCCAGAGGTTCCGGCCCGAGAGCGTGAGGCTGAGACGATTGGCCCGGAAGGCCCGCGCGATACGATCGGGCGCGAAAAACGTCAAAGAGAGCTCGCGCAGCTTGATGAACCAGCCCGGCTCGAGGAACGCCACTGAGTTGCCGCCGCCGGGGAGGAATAGCGCCTGGGCTCTCGCCTGCTCCTCCAGGGGGGCGGAACGATCATAGTCCCCGCGGCAATTCTGTACCGAGAAGCAGCGGAACTGCTCCAGCGAGTTGTCCACCTTGTGGCCGCCGCGATAGTCGAACTGAGTCCCCAGCACCACCTGGCCGCCAAAGAGGGCCAGCTGGCTGTTGAGGGATGCCTCTCGGGTCGGGATGGCGGTGCCCAGGAATACCGAGCTGTCGCTGAGCGTCACTTCGGTCAGGTCGATGACCCCGTCGCCGTTGGCATCGGCGTAGGTAAACGTCGGCGACCAGAACCCTCCGGCCGGGTATCCCGCCACATGCCGCTGGTAGAAGCCGATGAAGATGTCGCTGACGCCCTGGCCCAGCTCCAGGATCTTATTGTGCGCTGTGGAGCCGCTCAGCGACAGGTCCCAGGCTACGCTGCGGCTGTCGATGATCCTGGTGTTGATGGCCAGCTCGACGCCACGGTTTCGAATCCGCGAGAGGTTGACGAACTGGGACTGCGAAGCGCCCAGCGAGGGTGCGATGTCGCGTGAGATAAGCGCATCGCGGGTGAGCTTGCTGTAGAAGGTGGCCTCCAGCGATAGGCGGTCGTTGAACAGTCCGGCATCGAACCCGGCCTCGAACTCACGGGACCGCTCCGGCTTGAGGTTGAAGTTGCCCAGGCTCGCGAACGACACCCCAGTGGTTCCCCTGCCGGCGCGCTTCCCGGGGACCGAATTGTAGATCCGGAGCGCGTCGGCGGTGCCGGGCTGCTGCCCAGAGACGCCAAATGCGGCGCGGACGCGGAAGGTGTTCAGGGAGCCCGTCGGTTTATCGGACACCAGCCAGGACAGGCTCGCTTTCGGGTACACGGTGGCGTTGAAGTTCTGGCCGAAGGCGCTGTTATCGTCGAACCGGAGCGCGCCGGTGACGAAGAGCTGTTCCTTGAGGTTGACCTCCTGCTCGACGTAGGTCCCGATGGAGCGGGCCTCGACGGTGGTGTCGGCCGCCTCGATGGCGCTGGCGCCATTGATCGTGCCGGAGCCCGGCGGCAGACCGCGCCCGCTGGCGAAGGTGCCGGTGGCGAGGTCGCGGAAAAACTGCGCGCCCACGGAGGTGCGCGAGCCGACCGTGGGTGTGAGGCGGAACCGGGCGGAGGCCCCGAGATCGACCGATGTCTGGGTAATGTCGAAGGCGTTCTGGAGCTTTACGCCGTCCCGATTTGCGAGATAGGCGGCCACCTGGCCGGTCGGAAAGAACTGCAGATCGGTCCGATTGACCAGATCGTGCCCAACCACCGCCCGAGCTGTCAGCCACTCTCGCGCCCGCCACGTCCCGCTGAATCCGGCGGTGAAACGATTGGCCTTCTGGTTGGCCAGCTCGGCGAACAGCTCGGCCGGAATGAAGAACCAGCCTCGATTGACTTCGGGCAGGCTGCCGCTGGCGGTGCCGCTGCCGTTCACCGTCAGAAAGCTGTTGTCGTTCTCGACGAACCGGGTGTTGCTGGTCGAGAAGCCGAGCGAGGTGCTCAGCTCCAGCGTCTTCGTCACGTTCGCGGTTAAGTTCGTCCGCAGGCCGAATTTCTCCAGCGCGTTCGGCCGCACCTGGTTGTCCGGCACGATGCCGCCCCGCACCGAGGCTACGGAGTCGAACTCCGCCTGCGGAAGGCGGAAAGGTCCGATCTCATTCTCGTAGCTCCCTGACACATAATAGGTCACGTCCTCGCTGCCACCGGAGACGCTGGTCCCATACTGCTGCCGGAGCCCGGCCTTGTAGGGACGACTGACCGGCTCATTCAGTGGCTGGAATGTCTGCAGGGAGGTCTGGGTGCAGAGGCCATCGAGCTCGCTTTGAATGCTGCAGAAGCCGTCGAAGCCGTCGATGATGCCGGTGGCGGTGGTATCCCGCCCGAAGTAGTTGAGCGGATAGGTATGGTTATCTGAAACCGAGCCGAGTTCGGAGAAGAGACTCCACTGGGGCGGGCCGGCGACGCCGCGCTTGGTGGTCACCCGGATCACGCCGTTGGAAGCCTGGATCCCGTACAGGGTGGCGGCAGCCGGGCCCTTCACGATCTCGATGTCCTGAATGTCATCCGGATTGAGATCGTTGATGCGCGAGGGCCCCGATCCCAGTCCCGCGCCGAAGCCCCCGATGTCGAGCGTGCTGGAGGTAGGGTTGCTCTCCAGCCGAATGCCATCGAGGTAGTACAGCGGCTCGTTGGAGAGCGAGATGCTGTTGGACCCCCGAATCCGGATCCGGGTGCCGGTGCCGGTGGTACCGCTGCTCTTGAGGACTTGTACCCCGGGGGCTCGACCTGAAATCAGGTTGGTGAACTCGGTGATGGGCGCCTGCTCGGCCACCCGCGCCGCATCGATCGTGGTGACCGCGTTGCCGATCTCCAGCTTACGCTGCTCGCCGGTGGCAGTGGTCACCAGCTCATCGAGCTGGACGACCGCGGCGGCCAGGCTGAAATTCAGCGTTGCGGTCTCGCCCTCGGCGACCGTCGTGCTCTGGGTGGCGGGTTTATACCCCACCCGGAGAACCCGCACCTGGTGGCTTCCCGGGGGAACCTGCCGGAAGAGAAAGCGTCCCTCGCGGTTCGTGGTCTCGATCTGGCCGGTTCCGCTGAGCACGGCCCGGGCAGCTTCCAGCGGCGTGCCGGTCGCTTCTTCGGTCACCTGTCCACCGATGGCTGCCTGCTGGGCCTGTGCCGGGCGAGGAATCCCGACTGTCAGGCACGCCAGCACCAGGGTACAGCCGACAATACCCGGACGAATTCCAACGCTCATACAGGCTTCTCCTTCGAGCGAGAACCGTGCGATTGAACACCTGTGGATTCAGCGGAAGCGGCGGATGCCACCGCCAATGTGCAGGATGCCGCCTTGGATGTCAAAGCTCCCTGGACCCACGGCTTGACGCTCTCATCTCCGGGCCGTATTTAAGTAACTATCCGAAACACCGCTCTGCACTTCCGCTCTTCATCAAAGTCATCGTCCGCCCCGGCGGCCCGCCGGCCGGAAAACCGAGTCACGTGGAGGACCTGTGATACGATACCTCGTTCGCACCATAGCGTACGCGCTCGTCATCGGTGGCACCGCAGCCCCCCTGTTGGCGCAGGCTGGAACCTTACGAGGCACCGTGGCCGACAGCAGCGGCTCGCCGCTTCCCAATGCCTCGATCACTGTGGAAGGGACCGGTCTCAGGACCACGTCGGGCAACAGTGGCGAGTATACGATCCGCGGCCTGCCGGCAGGAAGCCGGGTGGTGCGAGTTCGCCTCATCGGCTTCCAGGCGGCCAGTGCCTCGGTTACGGTGGCACCGACGGACGAAACCCGTCAGGACTTCACCCTGGCCCGAAGCACCGTCCAGTTGGCGCCGATCGATGTCGTGATCGGATCCAGAGGCCGGCACACTGCCTCCGAAGAGCTGGCCGTCCCGGTGGACGTATACACCGCGGAGGACATCCAGGAGCAGGGCACCACCGAGACCAGCCGGATCCTCGCGACCCTGGCGCCATCGGTAAACTTTCCGGTGCAGACGGTCACCGACGGGACCGATATCGTGCGTCCGTTCACGCTGCGCGGCCTCTCGCCCGACCATACCCTGGTGCTGGTGAACGGCTGGCGCCGCCACCAGACGGCACTGCTCAATACCTTCCCTCTGGGTTCTCCGGCGGGGTCGAGTGGGGTGGACCTGAACGCAATTCCGGGCAGCGCGATCGAACGGATCGAGGTGCTACGGGATGGCGCCTCCTCCCAGTATGGCTCCGATGCGATCGCTGGGGTCGTCAACATCGTGATGAAGGAGGGGCAGTTCTCACCGTTTCTCAACACGAGCGCCGGCCGGTATTTCACCGGCGATTACCCGGATGACGGTACCACGGTGGACGCGGGCGGTGGGGTGGGGATGAAGCTGGGCCGGGGCTCCCTTGGACTTTTCGGCCAGTTCCTGAACCGCGAGGCCACCAACCGTGCCTTCCCCGATGGGACCTTACAGGACCTCAACGGCATTACCGACGTCGTCGACACCGTCACCGGCCAAATTATCCAGAAGCGCAATGGGGTACCCCAGCCGGTCAACCATCTGGGAGACGGGCTCGAACGGGACCTGCTGTCGTTCGCTAACCTCCGCATGCCCTTGAACGAGAGCGGCTCCAGCGAGTTCTACGCTTTCGGCGGCTTCAGCAACCGGGTAGGCACCGGCAACGGCTATTACCGCAAGCCGCTCAACAACCGGAACTGGCCGACGATTTATCCCAATGGCTTCCTGCCGGAGTTTCGTCCCAACGTGAACGATTACTCGGCAGCGGGCGGAATCCGCACCAGCGTGGCCGGCTGGGGCGTGGATGCCGGCGGTTCCTATGGCCGAAGCACCTTCGACTACCGCCTGCGTAATACCCTGAATCCGTCGCTGGGCCCCTGCCTGGTGACCCCCTGCGCACCAGGGGCCGACGGGGTCTTGGGAACCGGGGATGACCCTGGCATCGTCAACCAGACCAGCTTCGATGCCGGCAGCGTCAAGCGGGGTGAGTTCAGCCTGGGGCTCAACTTTTCCAAGCCGCTCGAGCTCGGGCTTCCCAATCCGGTCACTCTCGCCTTCGGTGGGGCCTACCGGCGGGAAGATTACCAGATCGTTGCGGGGGAGACGGCTTCCTGGATCAACGGTGGTCACCTGTCCCAGGACAGCGTGGCCACTCCGGGAGACCTGGCGCCGGCCGGCTCATCGGTCTTTTCCGGCTTCTCGCCGACGGACGCCAGTAACAATTCACGCAACAACGTCGGCGCATATGTCGAGCTGGAATCGGACCTGACCAGGCAGTTCCTGCTCAACATAGCCGGCCGCTACGAGCACTACAGCGACTTCGGTTCACGGGTAACCGGCAAGGCAGCAGTCCGCTTCCAGCCGAGCAAGCAGCTGGTCTTCCGCGCGGCCGCGAGCACCGGCTTCCGGGCTCCGGGGCTGGCGCAGAGCTGGTTCAGCCACGTCACCACCAACTTCATTGCAGGTAACCTGGTCGAAGTCGGCAACTTCCCAGTGAGCAACCGGGCGTCGCGGGTTTTCGGGGCCCAACCGCTGAAGGAAGAGACTTCCGTCAACCTTAGCGGCGGCATGGTATTTTCCGCCACCGACAACTTCACGATCGCGGTGGACGTCTTCCGCATCAAGATGAACGATCGCATTCTGCTCGGCGCCACGTACGACGCCGGCGACAGCGTCGTCGCGCGGATTCTGGCCGACTCCGGCTTCAGCACCATCGGGGGGGTGCAGTTCCCCACCAATGCGCTGGACACCAGGACCAGCGGTATCGACATAACCGGGGATCTTCGAATCCCGGCCGGCAACGGTAACCTGGACCTCACCGCCTCGGCCAACTACACCAAGAACAAGATCATCCGCGTGGGAGGCCTGCCGCCGATTCTGCAGGGCACCGGAACCTCATTCACCGGCGCTCTCGATCTGCTGACGACCCTGGCCATCACCGAGGAGCGTCCGGACTGGCGTGGCACGCTGACGGCGAACTGGTCCACGGGGCGGTTCCACACCTTGGGCCGCGCGTCGTATTATGGCTCAGGGCGCTCCGCCGAGTTCGGGGGTGTCGTAGGAGAGACGTTCGATCCGAAGACCCTGTTCGATGCGGAGGTGGGATACCGCTTCAACCAGGTGAATATCTCCATTGGGGCGAAGAACATTTTCGACACCTACCCGTCCCGGCTCTTCGACCTCGACAACAACAACAACTGGACCTTCCCTTGGGCGGTGACCTCGCCGTTCGGCTACAACGGGCGCTACCTCTATGTGAGAACAGACATGCAGCTTAGCCGGTAATCGTTTTCCCTCCTAGCGCCGTCGCTCCGGGCGGCGCTAAGATACGCCTTCTTCTCCAAGGCGATC
>JBDTTD010000063.1:0-11595 GCA_039930805.1 Gemmatimonadales bacterium
TCGCTGGGCGATGGTGCCTAGGAGGAAAAATGCGCTCCCTTTTCGCCGTCTTGCTGGCCGCGACGTTGTTGGCTCCCAAGGATACCGCCGCCCAGTCCGCCAGTCCGGCCGTCGGCCCCAAAGTGGCTGACTCGATACTTGCGGCACCTGCAGCCGTCGCCAAGAAGAAGGGCGGCATGTTCGGCAAGTTCAAAGGCCTGGCCAAGAACAAGGTCGTCAACACCGTCGCCAAAGGTGCCCTCTGCACGGTCGTTCCCGGAGGCCAGGTGGTTGCCGGCGCGCTCGACGCCGCAAAAACGAAGAACGCCGCTGGGTCAGCCGGTGCGGCCCTGAGCGGCGGCGGCGGCAAAGGTGGCTGCATGCCAGGCATGGCCGGAATGGCCGCTCCCACCGGCTCTGCCGGCGGCGGGATGGGTGCAGCAGGCCTCGGAGCACTCGCAGGTGCCTCCGCTGCGGCCCTCCCCGGGCAGCCCTCCACCGGGATGCCGGGGATGGCTATGTCACCTGAGCAATTGAAGCAGATGCAGGAGCAGTACGCAAAGATGGGAATGGATCCGGCCCAGGTGCAGGCGATGATGGCCGGCATGCCCGCCGCCGCACCGGGTGGGGCAGCGGCCGCCTCCGGCCCAGCGCCGGTTGCCGGCGGCCCTGCGCTCAGCCGGGAGAAGGGGAAGATGCTGCTGCGGCGGTTGCCCTGGGCGCCTGCAAGCGATGAGCTGCAGCAGGGTGGCGCTCCGATGTTCGGGATGGTGATGCAGGAGGTCGCGGTTGCGATCAAGGCCACACCCAAGCACTACAAGATCGAGGCGAGGGTGGAAGAGCAGGGTGGCAAGGCTCAGAACACGCTCCTGGCCCAGAAACGCGGCGCCGCCGTCCTTGCGGCTCTGGCCGCGCGAGGGGTGCCGGCGGACGCGTTGAGCGTGTCCGAAGGAAAGGCAGATAAGGATCCCCGGATCATCGTTTCCGAAGGCAAATAGGCCACATGAGTAGCGGAGGAGGCGGTATGCAGGGACCGATAGTCAACCTCGTTACAGCGGCCGGGCTGATCGCATCGCTGGGCGGGTCCGCGCTGGGGGCGCAGCAGCAGGTGAAGGTCACCGTCGCCGCCGTTCCCAATCCAATCACGGCGGGAAGCTGTACCCGCATCTGGGCCGACGTACGGGACGAGCTCAACCGGCAGCTCACCCTGGAAAACGGCGTCCCGCTCCAGTGGGGCTCGTACGACTACACCATGTCGAATGGAACCGACTTCGAGTGGCGGAGCACCGGCTCGCAAGAATTCGAGCTCTGCGCCAAGCCCGGCGTGGGAGCGGTTAGCACGGAGGTGACCGCTACAATCAAAGGTATGCCCTATAGCGGCACTGCGCTGGTCTCGGTCGCGCCCGGCACCCCCGGCGGAGTTGCCCCTGGCGTGGCGTCCGCGACACCGCCAGCAGCCGGGGCGCAGCCGCCGACCCCGACATCGGTTCCAGCTCAGCCCTACACGCCGAGCGCAGCGCCCGCGCCCCCGGCTCAGGCTTACTCACCTCCGGCTCAGGCCTACTCACCTCCGGCGCAGACCTACGCGCCGCCCGCCCCACCTGCCACTGCTCCGCCAAGCGCCGTGGCGGCCCAGCCTCAGGCCGCGCCCGCCCAGCCGGTGGAGGCACAACCGGTGAAGAGTGGTGGTGGCTTCTTCAAGAAGCTCGGGAGCCATCTCAAGCAGAAGGCCACCGAGGTGAAGGCCGAAACGGCCCAGAACCTCACGACCGCCGCTACCTCGGTAGTGGATACGACGTTCCAGACCGGTAGCAGGCTGGTCGCTTCCACGACCGCGGAAGTCACCAGCACGGCACGCCTGGGCATTGGTGGGGTTGGCCAGAAGCTGATGCTGGCACCCCAGCGGGCGGGCGGCAGTGCGGACAACCTGGCCCTGGCCATCTCGTCGGGCCACGCGGTGCTGCTGGAGCTGCGGTTTACTCCGGGCACCTCGGTGCTCGAGCCGTCGGCTCGGGACCTGGTGCAGCGGCTCGGGGCAGAACTGAGAAAGGCCATGGCAGAGATGCCGGCGGCCAGGTTCGAAATCAATGCGCACGTGGAATCGCCGGCTGACCAGGTGCTCTCGGAGAGCAGAGCCGGCACGGTCAAGGCGTTGCTGAGCAACCAGGCCGACGCGCGAAGGCTGACTGCGCTGGGCTATGGTGCCTCTCAGCCACTGAATGGGGTCCCGACGGCCCGAATCGAGATCGTGCGTTGTAACGATGGTCAAACCAAGTGCCTGATGGAGGTAGCGCCATGACGACGTTTTCCCGCGTGCTGCTCGGTCTCGGCGCGCTGCTCGGCCTTGCCGGGGCGCCCCTCCAAGGTCAGGCGCCCAGTAATCTCAAAGCCACGATCGTCTCCTCGACCAAGGTGGATCTGACATGGACGCCTGGAACCGGCGCGAGCGGTCACCGGATTTATCGCGGGGTGGGGACGGTGGGCAATGCCACTCTCGCCCTGATCGGGTACGTGCAGAGTCCGGGCACTACCTACACCGACGGCAGCGCCCCCGCGGGCACGCAGCTCGTGTACCAGGTCATGGCCAAGTACCCCAGCGGCCCCAATAAGTACACTGCGAAGGTTCCTGTTACGACGCCGAGCGGCGGCAGCACGGCTTCGTCCACTCCTCCGCCGTCGACCTCAACCCCGGCTCCGTCTTCAGCGGCCGCAGTGCCCAGCAGCCCGGTGATTACAGCCCTGCCCCCCGCGACGACGAATACGGCTGTAGTCCTTCGCAGTCCGACGAGTGCCGTACCGGCCGGCCGGCACGCATTTGCCGTCGCGGCCGAACCTGCACCCGCACCTGCACCCGCACCTGCACCGGTCGCTGCAGTGCCGGCCCCGGCGGCGCCCCCAATGCCCGTCAGTGCGCGCTATCGGGTCGTGGCTAACGGGTTCACCGTGATTCACGAGTCATTTGACGACCAGCTGTCGCGTGACGGCAAATACGATGAGGTGTACGGCGGGTTCACCATGCTGCACTACGACCGTAGCACGGGCAACGTGCTGGATCGCGATCTGCGCCGCACCAAGGTCCTCGGTGACATCAACAATTTTCCAGACCGGTTGCGCGCGGGAAGCGGCAGTGGAAGCGGTGGCTTGAGAGCGGGTGATAGCTATCCCGACGCAGGACATGCCAGATACCGGGGACAAGATGGGGCCGAGCCCAATAGTCAGACGTTCCCGTTCAAGGTGTGGGAAGGCACTCTTACCGACGGCGCCGACGCCGCCATCATCCTGCCCACCATGTGGGAGCAGGATAACGACGGCTCCCCCTATGATGCCTGGAACCAGGCCGAGGTGGCCAGTGCCTCGCAAATCTGGTTCGACGCGACCGTACAGCAGGCGCTGAGGCAGACCTCGCTCGGCGTGGTCGCACCTCCGGGCTCGATCACCCCCAACATGGCGCCGGCCTTTGGAGCGCAAGGTGCAGGGGCGCTCGGCTTCTTTGCTGCCATCGGACAGCCCTGGCTTGCGGCGCTCTTCGCGGGCTCCCGGGATCGCCCGATCGGAATGGTACCCGGAGGCTCCGGCGGACTGCTGGCGTCTGTAGGTGCCGCACTTCCCCGACGGGCTATCGTCTTGACCCGTGAGATCATCGAGCACTCGCTGAACGGATCGAGGATCCTGCCGGATCCCAACGCCTTGGGCCCCGGCAACGCGTGGATGCTGGCGTATTTCGACGTGCCAGTTGGAGTGATCCCCGTGCTGCTCAGAGATGGGCCCTCGTTCGAGCTCCAGGCCAACTACGTGATGTATCTCCAGGTAGAGCGGATGTGATGAGGTTGGAGTAACAGTCAGCGAACCGTTGAGCCCATACCGGAGAAATACTCATGCGGGTACCAACTGCAGTCTACGTCATGTTCGGCATCGCGGTTACGCTGGACATCAGCGCCCCGATCTCGGCCTCGGCCCAGGTACCGACCGTAGAGAGGGCCCGGCCTGCCATGCCGGCGCGTGGAGCGGTCATCGAGACCGCTGAGCCGGTCCCCGCCCAGGCTCCGGCTGCACTACCGCCCGGCCAGCCCGCTGTGGCGCCGGCAGCTGCCGCTCCGGCGGCGGCCGCCCCGGCCGAGCCCGCGCCAGTCAGCGCGGCGCCTGCGCCGAGCGGAGTGACCCAGTTGCCTCCGGCAGCCGCACCACCCGCGACTGCCTCGAGCTCGTCGGCCGCTACAGCCGTCTCCAGTCGCTCCTATGGCTCTGGCAACTTCGCGCTCAAGCTGGATGGCATCCCTGTGGGGTCCCTCAAGTCCTTGGCAGGCGGGGCTGCGCTCGGCGATGTGGTGGTCGAAAGATTGGGCCCGGATAAGGTGGCCAAGAAGCATCTGGGTGGCATCAGGTACGAGGAGATCTCCTTTGAGGTCGGTTTCAGCGCCAAGCCAATCACCGATTGGATCGCGGCGAGCTGGAAGGGCTCCTCAGCCCGGAAGAATGGCAGCATCCAGCTGGCTGACTACAACTACAACGTCCGTGGCGAGCGCGAGTTCACCAGCGCGCTCATTACCGGAACGACTATTCCTACCCTGGATGGCGGAAGCAAGGAGCCGGGTTTCCTGACGGTCACTCTGGCCCCGGAGGCCGTTCGCCAGATGGCCGGTTCGGGCAGGTTGGCATCTGCCGACGTCAGAGGGAAGCAGTGGATGACTTCCAACTTCCGCTTCGAGATGGACGGTCTGGATGCGACCCGGGTGATCCGGATCGACTCGTTCACGGTAAGCCAGCGGGTGACCGAAAATCCAGTCGGTGAAATGCGGGACTATGAGAAGGAACCGGCCGGCATCGTGTTCCCCAACCTGAAGGTGACGATGGCCGAGGTATCCGCGCCATCCTGGGCCAAATGGCACGAGGATTTCGTCGTGAACGGAAAGAGTAGCGATTCCGAGGAGAAAAACGGCGCGATCATCTTCCTCGATTCCTCACGCAGCAACGAGCTTGGACGAGTCAACCTGTTCCACTGCGGCATCTTCCGGTTTGGCAGTGAACCGGCAGTGGCCCATCACGAAGGAGTCGCCCGGGTCACGGCGGATCTGTACTGCGAGCGGATGGAATTGGTAAGCAAATGAGCTGCCGGGGTCGTGTCGAGTGTGATTCACAATCAGCTGTAAAGGATGACACCATGATAGCGCTCGTCCGCGTGCTACTGATCGGTCTGCTGGTTTGCCTGGCGGGGACGGGTCCCCTCGCTGCGCAGACCAATCTCACCGCAGCCGTGACTGCACCGACCACTGTCACTTTAAAGTGGACTGCGACCCCGGATGTTACGAAGTATCGCGTCCGCCGGGCCCTTGGCGCGGCCGGGTTCGTGAATATCAGCCCGTTTCTGACCGCCGCCACGACCTATGTCGATGCGACGGCGCCGGCCGGTTCCGGTCTCCAGTATGAGCTCATGCTCCGGCATGCAACCGGGCCCAATACCTACAGCAACAAGGTCTCCGTGACTACGCCGGCGGCCGGGATGGCATCGGCTCCGCCGGCGGCTTCAACTCCGGCCAGTCCGGCCACGACACCTGGCCTGCCGGTTGTCACTGAGGTTGCGCCGGTGGCTGTCACCCTGCAGCCGCAGGCCCAGCCGGTTCTCGTGGCCAAGGATGTGGAGCCCGTGTTGCGTGCATCCGGGACACCGATTGCCCGCGCGCCCATTGGTCGTACGCTGACGCCCGCATCGACGCCGGCCCCGGCCCCAGTGTCAACGGTGACCCCGGTGAACCCATCGGGGTTCATCGCCAAGCAGACCGGTGACGGAGAAGTACAGCTCTCGTGGCGCCCGATCGACGGAGCGTCCTACTACGTCCTGCTGGGCCCAGGCGTGCCGGAGGGCGGGACGCGGGTGACGGGCGCGACGACGTTTACGGCGACCGGTGTTCCTGCCGGAGCAAACGAATGGGCGGTGGCGAGCTACTACGAACCGGGCCCGGTCTCCACACCGGCCGCGGAGTTCCCCAGGACCCGGCTGACTACCGAGCCCATGGTGTTGACCGGTTGGGCTGACCTCCACACCCATCCGATGATCAACCTGGCGTTCGGCGGCAAGCTGGTCCACGGGGGCGTAGATGTCGGTTCGCTGTTACCCCAGGACTTGACCTGCCACGGGCCCATTCGGGCGGCGTCGATCGATCACGCGCTGGGCGAAGACCGACCGTCCCACGGCGGTTGGAACGCCTTCAATTTTCCCTGCGGCGATGAGCTCCGGAAGATGCTGATCGGCCAGTTTCAGCAGGGGAACGGCGCCCTGATCACCAATAACCCAGGCAGAGGTTACCCCGATTTCCTCGACTGGCCGAAGTGGAACGACATCACTCACCAGAAGATGTGGTACGAATGGATCAAGCGCGCCCGGGATGGGGGCCTGCGGGTGATGGTGGCGCTGGCGACCAACAACAAGACCCTGGCCGACGCGGTCTCAGGCCCGGGTGATGGACCGACCGACGACAAGGCGTCGGCCGATCTCCAGGTGAACGAGATCAAGAGCTTCGTGGGCCGCCATCCCGACTTCATGGAGGTCGCTTACGGCTCGGCTGACGTCAAGCGGATTGTTCAGGCCAACAAGATCGCGGTCGTGCTGGGCGTGGAAATCGACAACATCGGCAACTTCAACCAGCAGGTTTTCGCCCCACTCATGGCCATCCCGGGCCCGGGAGAGACCATCATCGCCGGCGAGATCCAGCGATTGTACAACCAGGGTGTCAGATACGTCCTGCCGATTCACGTGATGGACAACGTGTTCGGAGGCACGGCGATCTACAAGGATGACTTCAACACGGCAAACCTCCGTGAGGCAGGCCACTTCTGGGAGATCGAATGCGCCGACGTGGGCGACGACATCACTCACACCTATACCGAGGTGAACGACCCGCTCCGCGCCGCGGGGGCGTTCGTCAAGCTGGGCCTGGATCCGTTGCGGCACTCGGGTCCGGGTCCGGTTTGCCCCGGGGGCGCGCCAGGGAAGAGCAAGGGCCACCGGAACGTTCGCGGGCTCACCCTGCAGGGCATCGCCGCGATCAAGCAGATGATGAAGCGGGGAATGATCGTGGATATCGATCATATGTCGCAGCACTCCGCGGAGAAGACCCTGGAGATCGCGGAGCAGTTCGGTTATCCGATAGTATCCGGCCACAGCGGCGTTCGGGGCTATGCCGGTGCCGACGCCGAGAATAGCAGGACGCGGAAACAGTTGGAGCGGATCAGCAAGCTGCACGGCATGTTCGGGCTGGGCTCGGACGGGGTGAACCGGTCCGCATTCGCGAATCAATATCAGAACGCGATGAACATCATGGGCTACCCCAACGCGGACCCGTCGAAAGCGGTCTACCGGAACGGGGCCATCTCGTTCGGCACCGACCTCAATGGGCTGGTCAAGGGTCCGATCCCGGGCGGTGGCGACCGGGTCAAGTACGGCGCCGCCTTCGCAAAGAGCACTACCGGCTCGAAGACCTGGGACTACAACACGGAAGGTGTAGCCCACTACGGCATGATGGCTGACTTCGTGGTGGACCTTCGGACCGCGGCTTCGAATGAGTACACCGGCGCGGAAGGCATTCCCCTGGGCGTCAGTGGGGAGGAATTGGTGAGCAACCACCTCAACCGGAGCGCCAACTACTTCTGGCAGATGTGGCTGCAGGCCGAGGCTCGTAAGGGAAGTGTCCAGTAACGCAACCGCGACCCCTGGGAGCATATGATGCGACCTACACCAAGCCAGTGGTTGCGCATTACGCCGGCGATGCTGTTTGGTCTGGCGCTGCCCCAGCTCGGGGTGGCGCAAGTCCCTGAGCGCATCGTGGTACCAGGCGCAGTACTGCCTCGCCAGGCGATCCGGAACCGGGACCTTCGCCCGGCGGGCCCGGCACCCGACATGATTTACGGCCGGGCGCTCAGTCCGACGAGGGCACGGGTGACCTGGTCCACCGTACCCGACGCGAACGGTTATCAGCTGTACCGTAGCGGTGCCGGCTCGGGCGCGTCCACACTGATCCACTCGGTTGTGGCCACACCGGGTCTGGTACTGGCGGTCAATCCTACCGCCTACCAGGGACCGCCGCCGCCCCAGCCGGGCACGCCGGGGGGCGGGAAGCCGGTCCCGTGGGTAGGAAATTCGAACCCGGTGCCCACCAAGAGCTATGTGGATCCCGGGCGCACTCCGAAGGCCACGTACACCTACGCCGTGGTGGCAACCTACCCCGACACTGCGCCCTACCGGGCCGGCAGTAGCCAGCCGGCATCTCTTGCAATGCTTCCAGGCTTACCCCCGGCCGGTCTCAGCGCCACGACGTCTCTCGGTACTACCGTCACCCTGAGCTGGCAGCCGGTATTGGACGCGACCGGCTACCAGGTGTTTCGAAATGGTTCTCCCATTACTCCCCAGCCGGTGCGCGGTATATCGTACGTAGACACCGGACTCCAGCCCGGCCTCTACACCTATTCGGTGGCCTCCTTCTTCAGCACCGAAAGCGCCGGCGAAATTCCCGGGGAGTTGAGCCCCCTTCAGAGCATCCAGGTGGTGCTCAGCAGGTGTGCCCGTCCATGACCGCCAATCGACGCACGTTTATCCGGGATGCATCCGCATTCGCCGCCGCCGGCATCGGCTGCCTGACGCTTGGAGGGCGAGACCTGTTCGGGCTCGCCGGACGACTCAGGACGCCTGGACGCGAGGTCATAGGTGCCGCGGCCCGGCCCTTCAACATGCTCGCGTTCGGTGATTCGATCATGTGGGGGCAGGGGTTGACCGAGGAACAGAAGTTCGCCACCCTGGTCAAGAACTGGGTCAACACCAACCTGCCCGGACGGGGCGTCACCTTCCAGAACTTCGCCCACTCCGGCGCCGTTATCATGCCGGATCTCGCCCTGGATGCGGCCGGCGTCTATGCCAGCGAGGTGCCGGCCGACTATCCGTCCATCCATGCCCAGCTCTACCGCGCTCTCGCCACCCTGGTCACGCGGGGGATTCCTCCCTCCGAGATCGACCTGGTGCTGCTCAACGGTGGCATCAACGACATTGGGGTCACCAGTATCCTTAGTCCCTGGGCGAGTAGCGGCAGCATCAGTGAGTTGACCCGGGACTCCATCACCAGCGGCATGAATTATTTGCTGCCGATCGCCGCCGGGGCCTTCCCCAACGCGAAGTTCGTTGTGCCCGGATACTTCCCGATCATTACCGACGACAGCTCGACGGGAGAGATTACCGCGCTACTGGGAATCCTTTTTGGGCCTCTGGGTCTGGCGATAACACCGGGCGTCAAGGGGCAGTTGATCGCGAACTGCAGCGCATTCTATGCCGAATCGGACGTCGGCTTGCGCAACGCCGTCACCGCGCAGAACGGTCGTACACCCAACCGCTGCGTGTATGCCGATCCGGGATTCTCCGCCTACAACGGATATGGCGCCTCCCAGCGATGCCTGTTCAACGTCGGTGAGAGCGATCCCATGGTCAGCCTGCGCAAGGCCTACTGCGAAACCGCAGGGCAGGGCGCGAATCCGAAATGCCTGAGCGCATCGATGGGTCACCCGAACGTGAATGGGGCAATCAAGTACGCCAACGCCATGAGCGGCAAGCTCGGCGTTTTCCTGGCGGAGTGGCAGGGGCTACGGAGACTCTTCGCCTGCGTCGATCCCAAGCCGGTGATGGGTTCGGCGGCTACCTACACCGTCTGGGTGGAGGATTACGAGACCCGTCTTCCGGTCGCAGCCACGGTAACTGTCGGCACCCAGACGGTCAGCTCCAATACCAGCTTCAGCCACACATTCGGTTGCGAAGCTCCAGCGACCGAGACGCTCGAGGGGCCGCGGGGGAAGCCAGGGAGGACCATCACGGTCCGGGGTGCGTGTGAGGCCATTGGGATTACGGCGCCAGGCTACATCTCTCAGAGCATAGCTACTCGCGCCTGACGCGGTCCTGGGCTGGCCCTCCGGCCGATACTACAGTGCCAAGGCCAGTTGGAGTCCTACTCGCTGCACCACCAGAATCGGTGCGAGCGGTGTGTCCTGATCCGCCACGTGAAGCGCGCCGCGGAACCCGGCACGGCGGAGTGCCCGACCCACGGTGGCCCGGGCATCGGCCGCCGTGTTGCACTGATGGCTCAGGTGCGCTAGGACAACCGCCAGGAGCCCGGGATGGTGGAGATCCGCCAGCAGCTCGGCGGCGGCCCGGTTCGACAGGTGGCCGCCTGATCCGGCGATGCGGCGCTGCACGACCGGCGGATATTCGCTGGTGCGGAGCTGGACCTCATCGTGGTTGGCCTCCAGCACGATCGCAGTGAGATTGCGGAGAAGATAGCGCACCGCGCTCGTTGGCCGGCCCAGGTCGTAGGCCACGCCGACGCTGGCTCCTCCCGATCCGCGGACGACGACCGCGAGCGGCTCCGCGGCATCATGGCTCGTCGGGCAGGCCTCGACGGTAAACGGTCCCAGCTCCAGGCGGGCGCAGAGACCCAGTACCCGGTGCTCGGCATCCTCCATGGTGGCGGCCAGATGTCGCCAGGTGCCCGGGGCCGTCAGCACCGGCACCTGCAGGCGCCGGGCCAGCAGTGATGCCCCGCAGGTATGGTCGCCGTGTTCGTGGGTAAGGACGATCCCGGCCACCTGTGTCAGGTCGAGGCCCGCCCGCTCAGCCCGCCGCTCGATCTCCCGGGCGCTGAACCCGGCGTCGATCAGCAGTGCAACCCCTTCCGACTCCACCGCGCAACAGTTCCCCCTCGATCCGGATCCGAGCACGTAGAGGGTGATCACCGGCGAGCGCTCCGCTGAATGGTCCGCCGGAGCGACTCGCGCCGCTCGGCCGAGAACGCCACGTTCCGCCGGGCGAGGACGCGCTCGGCCACCCGCAGGAAGCCATCCTCGGTCACTCGCTCATCTCCGCTGCAGCCCCACGCGAATGGTGGAACGTATTTGGGCGGGGTCGGGGTCCCGAACACGTTGGCGCCGGCCGACACGACCGTCCCCGTGGCCAGCATGGTCCCGATCGCGGTCTTGGCGTGGTCGCCGAAGAGGGCCCCAACATTGATCCGGCCGGTCTCGATCCGCTCGCCATCGACCTCCAGGCGCACCGGGCCGTAGGTGTTCTTCAGGTTTGACGTGGTGGTGCCGGCGCCCAGGTTGACCCAGTGCCCGACGACGCTATGACCGATGAAGCCATAGTGACTCTTGTTCGCAAATCCATGGAACAGGCTGGCGGCGATCTCTCCGTGTACCCTGCACTCAGGCCCGAATACCGAGGCACGAATAAATCCACCCAGGACCCGGGTTCCTGGTCCCACGTAGGTCGGGCCCTCGAGACGGGTGCCGTTTCTGACTTCGGCTCCCTGATCGACGACAACCGCTCCCTGGCGCAGGTCGAATACCACCCCAGGCTCGACCTTCGCACCCAGACACACCAGCTGAGTCGGGTTGCCCAGGACCAGGCTTCCTTCCGGAACACCGTCACTCGGAGTCACCAGAAACTCGGTGCAGTCCACTGGAAGAAAGGTCTCCAGCGCGGTGAGCAGATCGTACGCGCCGTGGAGACGCACCCCGGCGATCACCAGGGCGGGGCCGTTTTCGTGAGCGCCAGTCCAGCGCTCGCCTTCCGGCACCACCCAGCCGACC
>JBDTTD010000064.1:0-11564 GCA_039930805.1 Gemmatimonadales bacterium
CGAGCTCGGCCTGCTGGATCTCGCCGGTCTGGAAAACCCGGTCGAACTCGGCCCGCAGCTGCTCGGCCGGCTGGCGGGTCAGCACCTCGAACACCTGCCGGCCCATGACCTCGTCTCGCCGCAGTCCCGGAGCGCCGACCTCACGCTGGCGGTTCCAGATCTGGATCCGGTACTCGCGGTCGACGACGTAGAGGCCCAGCGGAAGGCTGTCGATGATGAGCCCGGTAAACCGGCGCTGCTCGTCGATCTCGCGAGATTGGGCCGCCACTTCAGTAGCGAGGTCAGCCGACAGCGCCAGTGAGGCCAGGAAAGGTGCCAG
This sequence comes from Gemmatimonadales bacterium, assembly GCA_039930805.1. Lineage (GTDB taxonomy): Bacteria > Gemmatimonadota > Gemmatimonadetes > Gemmatimonadales > GWC2-71-9 > CAVVWJ01. The sequence goes on from JBDTTD010000064.1 coordinate 320, forward strand.
CAGATCGGCGACAACGCCCAGGACTTCGAGCTCATCCTCACCCAGCCGGCCCCGGGCCTCCAGCAGTCCGATCTGCGCCTCGTCGTGCTCCAGCGGGAACCGAATGGCGTCAGGGTCGGCGGGAATCAGCTGCAGTGACTCGAGCAGCAGCGACCCCCCAGCAGCGGCAGGGGCCGCGATCATGCGGAAGCAGCCGGTCGCGTCATCGCGAAACCAGATGGTCACCCGGTCGGCCCGCAACTGAGACCGCGTGGTCTCGGCCACGGCGCCGAGCGCCTCCCCGGCATCAAGCCCGGCATTGAGCAGCTTGGCCACCGATCCGACCAGGCTCAGCTCGGGGTGCCTCGTCAGCGGGCCCCCCCGCGGGGCGAGGACACCGCCGCCACGCTCAGAATGCGCCACTCGTCATCGATCCGCCGGAACAGCACGTGCTCGATCCAGTCCCGTTCGATCGCGCTGGACCCTGAGGGGACGCGACGCCGGGTGACGATCCACACCGCGGCCAGGTCGCCCTGCTGGCGGAAGTCGGTTCGCAGTACCCGCACATCGAAATTTTCCCGCTCCACGCCTCGCAGCCAGCGCTCGAGGATGCGTACCGCCGCGTCGATGGAGACAGCCTGGTGGTAATCCGACGGCGCGCCCGGCCCCAGCGGGCCGGCGTAGATCCCGTCCTGCCAGAACAGCGCCCGGACCCCGGCCCAGTCGCGCTCCGACAGGCGCTGGGCGTAGCGGTTCAGGATCTGGTGGATGGTATCTTCGTCCCGGCGGGTACCGGTTGGGGTGCGATCTTCGATCCGGCATCCCCCACCCGCCAGGAGGCCGATACAGAGGATCGCGAGACGCAGACCGCTCAGGCGGATCGTTGGTGAGTCTCCAGCACCTGGGCCAGAAGCTCCTGGTTCTCTCTCCGTGTGCCCGGAGTGTCCTCTGCGTAGGCCCAACGGACTATCCCCTGCGGGTCGATGAGCACATACGCCCGGTTGGAGAAGAACTTGTCCTCGATCAAGGTCCCATAGCGTCGGCTGACCTCGCGCTTGAAGTCGCTCAGCAGCTCGACCGAAATACGCTCCTTCGCCTTGAACTCGCGAAGGGTCGGTACCGAGTCCACGCTGATCGGCAGCACCTCGGTATCTGCGTCGCGGAAGCGGCCGTAGTCCTCGCTGAAGGAGCACATCTCCTGGGTGCATACCCTGGTGAAGGCGAGGGGAAAGAAGGCGAGCAGCACGCTCTTGCCCCGTAGGCTGGAGAGGGTAACGTCGCCCCCGGAGGTGGAAGGAAGGGTGAAGTCCGGAGCGGGCGAGCCCACCGCCGGGAGCGAAGCAGTCCGACCGCTCACTTCTTGGCCTTGTCGAACCGCTTCGCCACGTCGGTCCAGTTCACTACGTTCCACCAGGCCGATACATAATCCGGCCGGCGGTTCTGATACTTGAGATAATAGGCGTGCTCCCAGACGTCGCAGCCGAGCACCGGTGTCCTTCCTTCCATGACCGGCGTATCCTGGTTCGGCGTGCTCTCGATGACCAGCTTTCCACCCCGGTCGGCGATCAGCCAGCCCCAGCCGCTGCCGAACCGATCGACGCAGGCCTTGGCAAATTGCTCCTTGAACGTCGCGAGTGCGCCGAAAGACTTGGTGATGGCCTCGGCCAGCGCGCCGCCCGGCTCCTTGGCGCCACCCGGAGCCATCATCTCCCAGAAGATGGTGTGATTGGCATGGCCGCCCCCGTTGTTGCGAACTTTGGTGCGGATGCCCTCGGGTACCTTGTCGAGACCGGTGAGCAGCTCCTCGATCGATTTCTTTTGCAGATCGGGATAGGGCTCGAGAGCGGCATTGAGATTGTTGACATAGGCGGCGTGGTGCTTGTCGTGGTGCAGCCGCATGGTCGGTTCATCGATGGTCGGCTCAAGGGCCTTGTAGTCGTACGGCAGGGGGGGAAGGGCGAATGTCATGGCCAACTCCTCTAGAATAGAAGCAGCTGAATTCCGATTAACTAACCCGCTAATTGGGGCGAAATATGAGTGTGGCCGATAGGGGGGTCAACGACGTGACGGCAGCGGCTTCCGCCGGCCTGGCTCCGATGACACCGGTTTTCCTCCTCGATCTCTTTTCCGGTCTGCACCGCGAGCTCATGATTCTGCTGCGCGGGCTGACCCCTGACGACTGGAGCCGGCCTACGGCCTGCGCCCTCTGGTCGGTGAAGGACATCGCGGCCCACCTGCTTGATACCAGCCTGAGGCGGCTCTCGTTCGCGAGGGACGGTCTGACTGCCGCGCCGGAGACTCCAATCTCCAGCTACGGCGAGCTGGTAGGCTACCTGAATCGCCTCAACGCCGAGTGGACGGCAGCGACCCGGCGGCTCAGTCCCCGGGTCCTGATCGAGCTGCTCGACTTCACCAGCGGACCGGTTCATGCTTTCTTTCGGTCGCTCGATCCCCAAGCCCCGGCGGTCTTTGGTGTTGCCTGGGCCGGAGAAGAGACCTCGGCGAACTGGTTCGACATCGGACGCGAGTACACCGAGCGCTGGCTGCACCAGCAGCAGATCCGTGAGGCGGTCGGCGCCCAGGGGCTAACCGAGCGCCGCTGGCTTCATCCCACCCTCGACATCTTCGTCCGGGCCTTGCCGTTCACCTACCAGGGGGTAACGGCCCCAGTCGGCCGGAGCGTCAGGATTGCAATCGAAGGTGAGGCGGGCGGTGTCTGGACACTGCTCCGGGAGGCAGAGGGCTGGCGCATTTTCGCCGGCCGGGGGCCCGACCCAACCGCCACCGTCAGCCTGGACCAGGGGGTAGCCTGGCGGCTGTTCTCCAAGGGACTCGACCGGGAATCCGCTCGACGCAGCCTCCGGATCGAGGGCGATCCTCGGCTCGGCGAACCGGTCCTAGGTTCGCTTGCCGTAATGGCCTGACTGGGGGACCCGTTGTGGATCACATTTTGCACCGCCCTGGGGCAGAGCGTAGCTGCGATTGATGAGAGAGGGGGCTCCTCTCACTCTGACAAGTCGAATTTCACCGAGAAAAGTGTCCGATCAGCGCCAATCTAAAGCGCGCGGTGAAACGCAATCGTCGCGGATATCTGCAAGGCCACCCAGGCTCATTTACCGGCCCCAGGCGCCACCAGAGGAAGGGATACCAGCACCGTGACTGGAGCGATCGGCACCAACCCGGCGGCCATGGCCGAAGCCTTCTTCAGCAATGCCTTAGCCCGCCGCGGGCAGCTGGCCAAGCGGAAGACCTGGCGTCCGGCCAGCGAGCTCGCGGTAGACCTGGGCACCGCCAACACGCTGGTCTTCGTGAAGGGTGAGGGCGTTGTCCTCAACGAGCCTTCCGTAGCTGCCGTCGATCAAGCCGGGAACATCCTGGCGATAGGACTCGAGGCCAAGCGAATGCTGGGGCGCACGCCCGACGGCATCACCGCGGTGCGCCCGATGAAGGATGGCGTCATCGCCGACTTCCATATCGCCGAGAAGATGTTGCGGCACTTCCTGCGTATGGTCATCGATCGGACCTTCCTGCGGGTCAAGCCGACCGTCATCGTCTGCGTGCCTTCCGGGATCACCGAGGTCGAGCGGCGCGCCGTCCGCGACTCGGCCCAGTCGGCCGGGGTCAAGAAGCTCTACATGGTCGCCGAGCCGATGGCTGCGGCTATCGGAGTCGGCCTGCCGGTGGACACGCCAGTCGGCAGCATGGTGATCGACATCGGGGGCGGAACCACCAACATCGCGGTCATCGCTCTCTCCGGCATCGTCTGCGACGCCTCCATCCGCACTGGCGGAGACGAGCTGGACCAGGCCATCGTTCAGTTCATGCGCAAGACCTACAGCCTCCTCATCGGCGAGCCCACGGCCGAACGCATCAAGATCGGCCTCGGGTCAGCTACCATGCTGGAGCGTGAGGGAGAGATGGACGTCAAGGGACGCGACCTCGTCTCCGGCTTGCCCAAGACCATTCGAATCGATTCGGCCGGCGTCCGCGACGCGATCCAGGAGCCGGTCTCGCACATCATCAATGCCGTGCGCCGCGCGCTGGAGATGACCCCGCCCGAGCTTGCGAGTGACGTGCTGGAACATGGCATCATGCTCACCGGTGGTGGATCCCTGATCCGGGGACTCGACCAGCGCCTGATGGATGAGACCGGCCTCCCGGTGCGTGTGGATGAGGATCCGCTGACCTCTGTGGTTCGAGGTACCGGCCGTATCCTCGACGACTTCGCCCGCTACGGCACGGTTCTGACGACCTGAGCTTTCCCGGGGCGCTCTGCGTCACGGGAACACCCGACCCATGCACCGGCATTCTCACCTACGGGCGAGGGTGTCGGTGTGTGGTTTTTGTAGGGGTCGACCGCGGTCGACCCCTACCGCCTCCCGCCGCGAAATGGCAGCTTCCACCCCGATGACCACCACCGTAGAAATGCGGGATGCCGCTCCCTGGGTCGAGCGGCTGGCTCGCGTCGGGTATATCGCCAAGGCCCTTCTCTACATCACTATCGGCCTGGCCGCGGCTCGAGCGGCTTTCGGTCCGGGGAGAACGACGGACACCAGCGGTGCACTCCGGCTGGTACACGGCATGACGTTCGGACGAGTCATGCTGCTCATTATGGCCGGCGGCCTGGTAGGCTATGCAGTGTGGAGAGTAGTGGAAGCCATCGTGGACCCGGAGGGCCGGGGTCTCGGCGCAAAGGGCGTAGCCCTGCGCGCTGGGTCAGCCGGACGGGGACTCCTGCACGGCGCATTGGCGCTAACCGCTCTCCGGCTCGCCTATGGTGACCGGGCGGCAGCCAGCCACGACCACGCCCGGGAATGGACCTCGCTCGCCTTTGATCTTCCGGGAGGTGTGTTGCTGGTTTGGATCGCCGCGGCGAGCGTTGCCGGTTACGGCGTGTACCAGCTCCATCGCTCCTACGCGCCGAAACTGGGTCGCCAGCTCGATCTGAGCCAGCTGGGCGAGCCGGCACGCCGCTGGGTGGTGGCCGTTAGCCGGTTCGGCATTGCCGCCCGCGGAGTGGTGTTCTGTCTCATCGGTTTCTTTCTGGCTCGCGCAGCATTACGGCACGACGCAGCGCAGGTGGGCGGCATCCGGGAATCGCTCGACCTGGTAGCCGCCTTCGGCCGCTGGCCGTTCGTGGTGGTGGCGTTGGGCCTGGCGGCTTATGGACTCTATGAGCTGGTCAACGCGCGATACCGGCGGATTCGGCTCGACCCTACTGGATCCGGATAATCCTGGCCACCGACGGTACCCCGCTGCCGTCAACGATGAACAGCATGTAATGACCCGGCGGGGCCAGATTGCCACCGCCGGGCGCCGTCACCAGCAGGCCATCCGAAGTCCGGGAAAACGCCAGCGGGTTGAACCGCTGGTTCTGATCGAAGGCATGCGTCACGGAGCCGAGCCGGATCAACGAGACCTTGGTGATGGCTGCGCCTTCCGGCGTACCTACCTTGAAGGTCTGGCCGTAGCCCGCGGTTGTGGGCGCGCTGCTGATGGTTGGACGGGCACCCTTGAAGAGATAGGGCGGCGAGAAGATCTCGTAGTTCAGCTGGTCGGGGGCCTGGCTCTTGCCGCTTCCACTGTGGAGTACCCGGCCATCCGGAAGCAGCAAGGTGGTGGAGTGATAGACCCGGTCTATCTGGTTACTCGCCAGGGTCGTCCACTGCTCGGTCTCGGGGTTCCATAGCTCCGCGGCATGGACCGACCCGGCCGGATTGTTGAAGCCTGGAGCGCTGGTACCGCCGGTGACGAGTACCTCGCCGGTCGGCAGCAGAGTGGCATTCAAGTGCCGCCGCCGATACTGCATCGACGGGACGGTCCTCCACGACGGTGACGCCTGGCCCAGATCGATCACCTCCGCGGTAGCGGTGGGTGCCGAGTTACTGTCGAGTCCGCCACCGCCGACGATCAGAACTTTGCCGGGCTGGTACATCACGGCGGAGCCATAGTCGCGATAAATTCGGCTCGAGGCGGCGGTTGTGCTCCAGGAGCCTGTGCCTGCCGGATTGAGCGAGCGGAGAGTCTGGGAGGGTCCCACGTCGTACACCCTCCCGTTCGGCGCGACGAACATCCGGGGATAAAATGGTTGGGTCCGCGAGGCGGTTCCGAGCTGACGCCAGGTATTACTCGCCGTCCAGACCTCGGGCATTGTCACAAAGTTCGCGTCCTCATCGGTACCCGATACCGTCAGTACCTCACCGTTGGCCAGGGTGGTCGCCGTGGGGTACCACCGGCCTCTCGCCATGGGGGGGCCGTTGGTCCATGCCTTGGTGCGATAATCAAAGAGCGTAGCCGCGGGTAGCCCGTGGTTGTCGGTGATGTGACCTCCGGTCACCAGCAGCCGGCCGTCCGGCAGGAACGCGTGTCCGGAGCAGAACAGATTCGCGGGGCTCGGCAGCGACGTGAACTGACCCGTGGCGGCGTCCCAGAGGCGGGGCAACCCCTTGTTCCCGAACATCAACACCAGCCCGTCGGGAAGGAGGTGCATGTGGATGGCAACCAGTGGTGAGGCCACCACGGAAGACCACTTCCCGACCCTCGCCTCGGGCGGAGCGGTGACCAGAATCTGATCCGACGTGACGCCGGCAGCCCCCGCGGCGAATCGCAGGGTTCGAGGGCCACTGTTTCCGCCGATTGCCAGGGCCTGATACGTCGCCACACCCTGCACCGTACTTACGATTGTAGCGCCCGAGAGCGTTCCTCCACCCGATTGAATCGACGCGGTCACCGGCACCCCGCTCAGCAGGTTGCCGGCTTCATCCCGGACTTCCAGAGCCGGCTGACGGTCGAACGGTTCCCCCGCCGTGGCGGTGGCCGACGGCTGCGTCTTCAAGGCGATACTGGCCGGGGTCCCGGCGACGAGAGAAAGCGGCGCCGATGGGTCCGAGCTCAAACCGGATGAGGTGAATTTCAGGGTGTAGTTGCCGGACGGCCCCCGCAGCCGCAGGTCGGCGAATGTCGACACCCCATTCGCCGTCTTGACGGACAACGTCCCCTCCAGCTTGGCCCCTGCCCCACTGGCCACCTCCACGGCGATCGGGACACCGTCCGCCGGCGAGCGGTTGCCATAGGAGTCGCGCAGCTCTACCTGCGGCTGGCGCTGGAACGGAGCTCCATTGACCGCGGAGATCGGTGGCTGAGTGATGATAGCCACCAGTGCCGGTGGTCCCGGGGTGGCGGTGGCGGTGAGAGTCACTCGGGGAAGCCCCGTCGCGGTAGCGGTCAGCGTCTGATTGCCCAGCGCTCCTCCAAGAGTCCATACCGTAGCGGCCACGCCATCGCCGCCGGTCACCGCCGAGGCCGGATCTGCCGAGCCACCCTGGCCCGCCGACCAGGCTACCGTCTGCTTCGGAACCGGGTTCCCGTAGGGGTCGATGATTCGCACTTTGGATTGAGCGGGTAACGGTTCGCCTACCGGCCCCGACTGCCCGCTGCCGGCCAGCGCGACCATGGTGGAGGCATCGCCTACAACCGCCGTCAGGTGGAACGCCACCGGAGCGTCGAGCCCGGGGATCACCGCGGTTGCGCCCTGGCTTCCGGACGCGGGGCCGAGGGTGCGCTGCACCGCAGCCAGTCCGTCGGGACCGGTCCGGCTTATCGTCGCGCTCACGCTGCCGCCTCCAACTGCAGCCCAGTCCACCTCCACGTCTGCCACCGGATTACCGAACTCGTCCCGGGCCTCAACCACCAGCGAATCTGCCAGCGGCAGTCCGACACCTCCCTGCTGCTCGTCGCCCCGAACCGCTACCACGCTGCTCGGCGGGCCGGCGAGGGCACTGGCGAGGAGATCTGCAGTGATGGTTCGACCCAGGCGATCGGTGACCTGGACCGGGAAGCTCCACTCACCCGGAGTCGTTCCCAGGGTGCCGCGGGCCGCCGCGCGGCCCTCCGCATCGGAGGCAACAAGGGTGGGAGTAACGGTTGCGGAAGCGGCGTCAGGGGGGGCGCCAAACTGTACATTCACCCCGGCAACAGCCCGGCTCTCGGCGTCCAACACCTGGACCACGAAGGGGTCGGCCAGTGCCTGACCCACAACACCTACCTGGTTGTTACCCCCGAGTACCGTAACTGCCGCCGGTAACGCTGGAGGAGCTTCCAGAGACTCGCCGCAGGTGATGGTCGCGGCTGCCAACAGAAGGACAACAATGGGAGAGTGCTTCACCTGAGCGTTCCTGTCGCCGCCGCGCGACGGCGGGGCGTCGAGGCAACAGCCAGAACGCTGGATCGAGCGATGAGGCGGAAACTCGTCCGGGGGCGCGAAGTGCCCATCCTATCAGGAGAAAGGGGACGGGGTGCTAGCCGGAGGTCGAGCCGTGGCTCGAGGCTGGGGACGTCCCCGGAGCCGGATCTTGCAAGCCGCAGGCCGTTAGTTTTTCGAGCTTCCTGCCGGGCTGTTCCGCCGGGTGGGGAGCGAGGGGCGCTCGAGGCGGATGGGAGTGAAGTTCGTTTCTGGCTAGCGGACCCGCTGCTTGAGACGCCGTTCCAACGCCTGCTCGACCTTCGCCAACACCTCACCCCGGGTATACGGCTTGGCCAGGAATGGAACGTTGAGCGACGTCAGTCCTTGCTGCGCGAGGACTTGCGCCGGATGCGCCGACATATAGAGAATCAGCTGATCGGGCCATTGCTCCAGCACGCTACGGCCGGTGGCCACCCCATCGCATACTGGCATCACGACATCGATCATGAGCAGATCGACCCGCCCCCGGGCGAGGCGGAGCACATCGAACGCCTCCGCACCGGACTCGGCTTCGAGAACCCGGAAGCCCTCCTCGGTGAGAATCCGGTACGCCACCTTGCGTGAGATTCGTTCGTCGTCCACGACCAGGATAGTGGTCGCTGCGGGCAGAAATGGAGTCACGGAGGACCTCTGGGAGGTGGAAGTGTGCGGGCCTTATGCTAACAGTCCTGCCGGCCTCCAGGCAACCCGGGCAAGGCAGTAAAAAAGCGAGCCCCGCGGTCCAGGACCCCACCAGGCTTTCGGCGGAGGTCCCGGCAGCGGGGCGCGCCGTTAAAACCGTACGGTAGCTATGGCCGAGCAGGTTGTACTCTTCGCCTCACAGACCTTGAAGGTGTAGGTCGCTGCCCCGGTGTAGGTGCGGCCGTTGGTGTCGCTGCCGTCATTGGCCGTATTCCTCAGGAAGGCTCCGTTGCGATAGATATCGACGGTAGTCCCTCTTGCCCCGCTCCATTTGAGCGACATGTACTGTACCCCTCCTGAGGTACTCCCGGTTGCCGTCAGGGCAATGGCGCCCGAGGTCGGCGGCGGCGGTGGAGGCGGGGGCGGCGGCGTGCCTGTGGCCGAGCCGCGGGCACAGCTCCGCCCAGGGACGCCGGCGAGGGTTGCCGCCACATCCTTGAAGGCCTGGATGTTGGCCGCCTTCGTCATGAAGGTCGAGTTGTACATCCACATGAACATGGCGCAGCCGGATGGACCGAGCGCCCGGCCGAAGTCGCGCACTTGAGTCGACGTCATCGCGCAGTGTCCGGCATAGGTGCCGGGCCCACCGGTCGTGGTGAGGGGGCAGGTGGACCCGTTGATTCCGCCATCGAGAACGTTCATGCTGAACGCGATGGTAATCCCCTCCTTCTTGGCCTGAGCCAGCGCGGCGTCCCGCCAGGCCGCGACATTGCCCTTGCCTCCGGGGGTTCCCCAGCCGAGCGGCGGCTGATCCCAGCTGTACTGGTCCACGATGAAGTCACAGGTCCGGAACGTCTGATCCCGCAGCCACCAGTGCACCGTGATCGGCCCTGCGGGAAGTCCCGGAAAGATCTTTCTGACGTACCCGCACATCTCATCCATGACCGCCTTGTTGACCACTCCGCCCCACTCCGTGCTCTTGGGCTCGTTGATGGTGGCGTTCCCGATGATCGTACCGTCGGCGAGTCCGCGCGCGACTTCCGCTTTGATTGCGGTGGTGTTGTAACCGTCCATCCGAAGCTTCCACTTCGCCATGTCGAACTTGCCATTGGTGATCTGATAGCTACGGCGCCCATCGGTCAGAGACAGCATCAGTTTCTGCCCCTTGTTGCGAGCCGCCTGGATCTGTTGGACCACCCCACCCGGGCCGGTGTTGCCGTTGAGGCTGACCGTGAACGGAGCCGGGCCCCAGGCATAGGTGGTGTAGCTGTTCATGATGTTGTAGGGGCCGAACGGAACACCGTTGGTCACCGCTGACGCGAGTGACGGGGTACTGACTGCAGCAGCGGTGTCTGCGGCAGAGGTGTCTGCGACAGCGCTGGCGGCGGTAGGCGTCAGGGGTTCGGAACTGCACCCCAGGGCGGACACAATGATGGTGGACAACGCAACTGCCCAGAGGCGGGCAGCAGGATACGAGCGCATAGAGGTGTGCGTCATTTCAAGACCATGAGCGTGGCTGCCACTGGATGCCCGGTGGCTCCCGTCCGCTCTTTGCTTGCAATGGGTCTGCTTCGGGTACTGGGAGTAGAGCCGTTTGCAGGGCGCAATGGAATGGTCGCCAGATAGCGCCATCTCGTTTCACTGTGCTTGCGCCGGGTACAGTCTACCTATTCATCCCGATTTGTCAACCGTTTTCTCGAGCCCCCACAACCGGGGCAAGAGAACAGCGCGAGCACTGTAATATGATGCCACTACTAGACTTATCCTCCATGTTGGCGGGGCATTACAGGTCCCGGAATGGCCCCTCCTATGCGCCCTGAGCTTGTCGGCCTCCCTGGCCCCCTATGGCGGCCTAGGTTGGGGTGTGCAACTTCTTGCAGCCGGAGTCACCCAGGTGCCCAGTTACATCAAGGGCAGGCTCCTCAAGGACGTGGTCAATCTCAACTTCAGCTATGCCGGTGGTCCGCACCAGGGCGGCGTCCCCCGGCTGAGCATCCCGATCGACGAGGACGGTAACGGCACCTGGGATAATTTCGCGTTCATGGACGCGCCGGGCTGCAATGACGGGGACGAGTTTGTCGGGAGGCTGGAGGGTCGGGCGGACAACACCTGCCTGGTCAACTACAACGGGGTGGACTATCCCAACTGGACAACCTTCAAGACGCCTTCCCAGCGTACCGGATCGCGACCAACGCGGTCACGTTTATCATCGTCGACCAGGCAGCGCATTACCTGATCTGGCGGGTACAGATCAACTAAGTCATTAACGGCGGGGTGGGCCTCCTTCTGAGGCCCATCTCCGGCGTCTCGGCGCTCCCGACTTCTGCCCGGCGTCGACTCCAAGGCCCGCGCCCTGATGTTCCGCATGGCGGACCGGCTGCCGCAGGAATGGGAGATCGACCT
>JBDTTD010000065.1:0-11449 GCA_039930805.1 Gemmatimonadales bacterium
AGCACCTCGAGAATGACTCCATCGTCGCAGGTATGCATCTCACCGGTCTGCCGGCACTCCCATCCCAGGAGAGGAAACTCGTGACTGGCGTAGGTCTGCAGTGGCTCGACCCCGAAGGCATGGTGGAGCCGTTGCCGCATGAGGGGAGTGAGGACCTCGCCACCGGTCACCAGAATCCGGGGCCGGATGTCTTGCCGGCCCGTCGCGATGAGGTAGTCGGCAACCAGGCAGAGCATGCCTGGAAGGCCCACCAGCATTTGGGGCAGAAAGGCCGCCAGCTGGTTGGCGATCTCCTCGGGCGGATTCATACCGTACAGGCGCTGTCTCGGATGAACGCCGATCGCCTGGAGTGCACGCCCCAATACTTTCTTGTCCTTGGGATCGGGGGGCCTCTTCAGCCCCACCGTGGCGATCCTCTCCCACAGCCCCAGCCCGAACGCCCGCCAGCAGCGCTCGCGGAACATCACGTTGAACCCCTGCTCCTCCCAGCTGCGCCGGACCAGCAGTGGCTCGCCGCTGGAGCCGCTGGTATAAACGGAGAGTAGCTTTGCTGGGTCAACGCCGCGCGTTATCAGCTCTGTCGCGGACCGGCTTTGAAAATCCTGCTTGCTGCTGATCGGAATCAGATCGAGATCTATAGTGCCCCGGATATGCCGTGGATGCAGCCGGTGCCGATCGAAGAGCTTCCGGTAATAGGGCACCGACTCGTAGGCGTGCACCACCAGGCGCCGGAGCTGGGCGTCCTGAAACCCCTTCAGCTCCGCCCGAGATGCGGTTGGGTTCCGCCGGACCGCCAGAGCGGTCCGGACGAGCTGCGGCCCCAAGGTCATGACCGGAACGCCCCTACAGCGGCCGGTTCTACGTGCGCGGCGGAACGTCCGAGCCCCAGCAGCGCACGGGCGCGCGAGGAGCTTGCCAGCGGCCGGCCGAACGTCTCGCTGATGTGTGCCACTCGCTCGACCAACCCTTCGTTGGTGGCCAGCTCGCCGCGGTCGAAGCCATGGTAGATGTTGTCCTCCAGGCCGACGCGGCAGTGCCCCCCCATCGCGATCGCGAGCACGTTCATCGGAAGCTGGAACAACCCGACCCCGGCGGCGGACCAGAGCGAGTCGGGCGGCAGGTCCTCCAGCATGTTCGACAGATGGCGCGCCGTGGCGGGGACCGAATATCGCGAGCCGAGCAGCAGGTTGAAGTAGTGCGGTCCCTCACCGAGCAGGCCCTTGCCGATCAACATATTGGCTGCGTTGATCATGCCGAAGTCGAAGCACTCGAGCTCCGGCTTGATCCCGCGATCGGCCATTTTCTCGGCCAGAGCAAGCACCATGTCGGGCGCGTTCTGGCTCGTGCCGGTGGGGAAATCGAGGCTGGTGAGCGTCAGACTCGCCAGATCGGGCCGCGCCGCTCCGGTCAGCTCGAGCACCTCGCTGCGTCGCTCGAACTCCGGGAAGTTCCGCCCGCTGCAGCTGACGCAGACGATGGCGTCGGAAAAGTGACCCCGGATGCCGAGAATCATCTCCTCATAGATCTCCCCCCGATACGTCGGGGTCCCGTCGAGCTCGCGGGCATGCAGATGCACGATGGCCACGCCCAGCTCCAGCGCCCTGCAGGCGTCATCGACCACCTCGGCCGGACTGATCGGCACATGGGGAGTCATCGCCTTGGTCGGGATCATCCCAGTAGGGCAGAAGTTGACGATCAGCTCGGGATAGGGCGTCAGCGGATGAGGCAGCGGCTTCGAACGCGGCACAGTGCGTTTCATCGGACCTCCGGCATGGCAACAGGCATGGATTGGGAGCGGATCATCGGAGTGGCTCGACCACCCGGAACTTGGCCCGGGGTCCGGTGGGGAGATGGTCGACAAACTCCACCTCGGCGTCGAGAAACGGGGCTACGTCGAACCGCAGCGCGGCCCGCATCTGGTCGGCGATCGCCTCGCGGTTCGCCGCGGCCTTGAGAATGGCGCGCACTCTGACTCGGGCAGGGTCCAGCTGGCTCACCTGGTATCGCAGGATGCCGCCCACGCGCTCCAGAGCGCAGGTGAGCGCGTAGGGGGAGATCCGCTGGCCGCCGCGGAGCACGAGCACGTCGGCCGCTCTCCCGGTGACGACTCCCAGAAGAGGCGAGGATCGGCCGCAGGCGCAGGTCCCCGGCAGCAGGGCCCCACGATCGCCGGTGAGATATCGGAGGAGTGGCATGGCCCGGTTGACCAGCAGGGTGGCGACGAGGTTGCCCTCCTGTCCTGCAGGCAGTGACCGGCCAGCATCGTCCAGGACTTCGAGCCGCACCACGTCGTTGTTCAGGTGCATGCTGCCCCGAGGACACTCCCAGGCAATCTCCTTGGTCTCCGACGTCCCGTAGACGTCGTAGATGGGAGCCTCGAAGGCCGAGGCCAGCCGCTCTCGCACCGAGCCATGGAGCAGCTCGCCGCTGGTGAACACGGCCGTGGTCTGGAGGCGGTCGCCCTGTGCCTCGAGCGCGCGCGCGGCCTCGACCAGCGCCGAAGGGAGCCCGTATATCACATCCGGCTGAAAGGCCACCAGTGCGGCTGCCATCGACGAGGCGGGCTGCAATACGCTTATCCGCCCACACCCAATGGCCCGCTCCAGCCGGGAGGCGGCCGTTCCTCGGGGCGTGGCATCGAGAATGGCCACCCGATCGGTGGGCCCGACACCGCAGGCCCGGCGTGCGCGCAGCTTGACGGCATACTTGAGCGTGGCCCAGGCCCTCGGCTGGTAGTAAACCCTGAACGGCTCACCAGTCGACCCGGATGAAGAAGAGGAAAGCCATTCCGGATCGACTCGCCCACCCGCCAGCGCCTGGGACCCGGCCTGCCGCAGCTCCAGCTTCGACACCGGTGGTATTGCCGCGAGCGCGCGATAGGGATCGAGCTGGAGGATGGGATCGGCCCACTCGATGCCCGCATCCTGAAGCCGTCTACCATAGAAGGCGTTGCTCCAGGCCGACGTAGACAGCAGCCGGCTGAGACGCCGGCGAGCGAGCGCGTCTACCGCTTCGGCCTCGAGATCGAGGACAGCAAAGGTGCGTGCCGCATCCACGGCCAACCAGAATGGAACTTTGGTCAGGAAATGCTCGCGGTAGGCTCGGCAACCAGCGCCCGAGCAGGTACGCGGTGCTGAAGCGATTCGTAAATGGATTGGTAACGGCGGGTCACCTGCGCCCACTCCAGCGTTGTTTCGGCCTTCGCCCTGTTCCGAAGGGCCATTTCGGCGCGAAGCTCCGTATCGTTTGCGAGGTAGCGAATCGCTCCAGCCAGCGCCCGCACGTCTCCTGACGGAACCAGCAAGCCATTGCTGCCGTGCTCAACCAGATCGGGAATCCCGCCGGTCGTGCTTCCAACTATCGGAAGCCCGGAAGCGAGCGCTTCGGCGAATACATTGCCGAACGCCTCGGCCGATGAGGGCAGGGTGAACAGGTCCGCCGCCCGATACCGCTCGGCCACTTCGACTCGCGGCAGCGGTCCCAGGAAACGGACCTCCTCCGCTACACCGAGCTGAGCAGCCAGGTCCTCCAGGACATGCCGGTCCGCGCCGCCACCCACGATCTCCAGCTCGAAGCGGCCCCGATCCAGCAGCGCAAGCGCCCGGATCAGGTCGCCCAGACCCTTCCGCTCGATCAGGCGGGCCACGGCCAGACAGCGGATCCGGTTGGACGGGGGCCGAGGATACGGCCGGGGGTGGAACAGCGTGAGGTCTACGCCATTCGGAACCACGGTGTAGCGGAGATCCGGCCGGGTCCGGAGGGCCAGGCGGCCCAGGCTGTCGCAGACGGCCACCACACGATCCGCCCGGCGCCAGATCCAGCGAGTCAGCGGAGCCAGCAGGCGGTGCGCCCACTGCAGGGATGAGTTATGCGGGTCGTAGCCCGGGACATCGGATCCCCGGAGGGCAACCACCACCGGTATGCCGCCAAGCCTGAGGAAAGGAAGCAGCGCGCCGGTCGGAAGCGAGAAAAACACGTGGACCGCATCGTACCTGTGGGTGCGGAGCAGCCGGCGGATCACCGGCAGGGCGGCCACTAGATAGCTCGCGGCATCCCTCATCCCTGCCTCGTGGATCCCGGTACGCCGGCTCCTTACCCGATAGACCGTGAGGCCTGCCTCGGTAGCCGGCTCCGCCGGGCGGTCCGGGGCGCGGCGCTCCATGTGCGCCCCTGCCCCGGCGGTCACTACGTCCACCGCTACGCCGCGATCCAACAGCCCGTGTGCGAGCGCCGCTGTCGCCACCGCGGCACCCCCGCCAAGCGGTGGGTACTCGTAGTTCAGGACCAGGATCCGCATCGCGACTGCTCCAGCCGGAGGAGAGACGAGCCGTACCCTGCCCAAGCCGCTGCTGCGCCAGGGCCAAGATTCAGTTATGGGGTGCAAAGGGATTCGGCACCCCTCCGGGCAAGAGGCAAGCCACCCCATGATAGGCTGGATCCGAGCGGCTCAAGAGTGCCGGAAACTGCTGGTGGTATTGGGCTTAGAGTTGTTCTAGAAGCCGGTGATGCGGGCGCTGCGCAAGCTGTGGCTGGCGCTCAGGTGCTGTGGCGCACCGACTACAAGTAGGCCAGTCTACAGTTGAAAGAGATAGCTGAGTTTAAGGAAGAATCCGTCCTCGTACCGGAGCAGGTTGGCTCGGCCGAGCTCGGTTGGATCCCGCAGACTGCTGCCGTACCCGGCAAAGAACACAGTCCCCGGAGTTGGCTGGTAGGAGAACAGGAAATCACCCCGGAAGGAGCGCCGCCCGAACGCATCGGCGCGGGTATAGAGGCCGGTTGGGGCATCGAGGATCAGAATCGGAGCGCCGGTTCGGGTGTCGTCCTTGAGGGTAGTCTGTCGCTCGGCGGTATACTCGCCCACCAGGCGCAGGAAGATCGGCCGGGACAGCTGGTATTCGAGCTTGAGCCGGGGACTACGCTGGATGTTCACCGTCCTCCCATCGGTACGCCGCGCGACGCTTTGAAGCTGGTAGATCCCTTCCACCCTGAGCTTGTCCGTCGGCCGCCAACCCAGCGTTAGGTTGGCGATCACGATGTCGGCACTGGCCCACTCGAAGAAGTTCTCATCCCGGCCCCAGAGGACGAATACGTTGCCCGAGAAGTGGGAGAACTCCGGCGTATTGAGCGAAAGCACATAGTCGAGGTTGGGAATTCTCGGAGTGCCGGTGAATGGCACCGTGTCCGCGCCACTGCCGTCGCTCCGGGGCAGCTCGATGGCGTAGTTGGAGTACACGTCTTCGGGATAGCCGAATGACTCCACCAGAATCGATCCGCCGACCTGCCACCCTCCCCGCAGGGTGGTGTTGGTGTTGAAGTGCAGCTTCTGATCCTGCATGCCTTCTCCATTGACGAACCGCTGGTACAGCCAGGTGCCGTCTAGGGTCACGTCGCCGGTGAGGCTTTCGACCAATCCGCCCCGCTTTCCGGAGGCAGTCACCCGGTGATTCAGAGTGGCGTGGGCGATCCCGGGCCGCGAGATGAATCCGCTTCGAGCCCGAAAGTCCTCGTCGATGCCGGTAATGATATAACGCAGCCCGAAGGTGCGGCCATTGGCCGCGAACCTCGCCTGCCAGAGGGGGGCGGTGGTGGTGATCCCGTTGGCGCGCGTCCGGCTTCCGGCCAGCTGCAGCTGCGCGCTGTACACACCACCGAACACGAGGCGTGCGTCGGCGCCGGCCACGCGGTTGTAGTTGTCGCCCTCGATCTTGTCGGTGTAAACCAGGCCAAGACGCGACTGAGATCCGACGTCTCGTTGCACTCGCAGCAGGTTATACACCGGGTGGTCTTCGCCGGTGGCCGAGCTCGTCCGGCCGTCCATGGCGGTGAGCAGCGCCAGGTCGGTACCGAACGCCTTGCCGGTCAGCTTGGCAGCCGCCACCGGCTGGACGATCCGGCGGGTGTAGATCAATAGGTTGGGTGTGTTGAACTGCTCGATGCCATCGAGGAAGAACGGCCGTTTCTCGGAGAAGAAGATTTCCTGCCTGGGATCGAAGGCAAACTGCTGGACATCCGATTCGACCTGGGAGAAGTCAGGGTTGGCGGTACCATTGAGGGTCAGGTTATTGGTGATGCCCCAGCGGACCGTGCCTCCGATCTCGGGCGATCCGCCGGCGTAGTCCCATCCGCTGATTCCGCTGGTCCCGATGGTCCTGGAGGTGAGCGAGGGAGTGACGTCCAGGACCACCCCCCGTCGCAGGTCCTTGAGCCCAACCAGCCGGCCGGACTGCGCCAGGAACGAGGCGCTGGCGCGCTTGGCAGGAGCCCAGGAATCCTCGTGTCCCGAGTGCTGCACCTGCCGTACGATGTTGATGCCCCAGTTCTGCTCCGGCTTGGGCTGAAAACGCAGGCTCTTGAAGGGGATTCTGACCTCGACCTCATAGCCGTACTCGGTTACCCTGCCCTTTGACTCGAAGACGAAGTCGGGGCTCAGGTCCGGCTTCTCCCGCCGGACCACATTGTTGTTGAATCCGTTGCCGCTGGTAGAGCCGGTCTCGACCAGCGCCCCGTCTGACTGGACTCCGAAGGGATTTACCGCGAAGACGCTAGCCTGGCGTCCGTCATCGAAGGTGCTGAGCAGGATCTGCACGTAATCGTCGGATGCAATGCGATCCCGGTCGGCCAGCGTGGCATGGACCGCACCGTGAGCCTCGAACGCCCGGAAGCCGAACAGGATGGCGGTGGGCGAGTACCACACCAGTACCTCGGTCGAGTCCGCTGCCGGAACTCCATCCCGGGGAGAAAACTGGGAAAAGCCGGTGAGCAGAGAGGCCTCGGCCCAGACCTGCTCGTCCAGCTTCCCATCGATCACCGGCTCGGCCTCCAGGCGGGGAAGCTGTACCGCCAGTTGGCCCGCCCGACCGTCGTACCTGGTCGGAGGGTCGATGACATCCGGATACAGAAGGAGCATGAGGATGAGAAGCATGGGCTCCTACACGGTACGGTCGCCGCCACGCGCTGGTTTCGGCCGGACTATATTCCCCAGGTGCCCGCGGCTCGCGGGATCGCCAACGACGCAGGGAGATGATCGATGCTGCAACGAATATTGGGAAGCCTCGGAGTGATGCCATTGCTGCTGACTGCGCTGGCCCATGGTCAGACCCCGCCGAAGGAGCCGGTTTCCGACGGGCGGACGTTGACCGAGTGGATCGCCGATCTCAAAGCATTGGCGCCCCAGAGCAGAAACGCGGCGGCCTACGAGATCGCCAGCATGGGGCCCGCGGCTGTAGCCGCCGTGCCCGCCTTGATTGAAGCTCTCGACGATCCGTCGGCGGCCGTCCGTTTTCCCGTCACCATAGCCCTGCTCGAGATCGGCCCGGCCGCCAAGGCCGCAGTCCCTCGCCTGGTGACCATGGTCGATGAGGAGATCAACGACGAGATCGCCGCCTCCGCCAGGCGGGCGCTGAGACACATCGACCCAGCCTCCGTCCCTCCCCGTTAGCCGTTATCACCCGGGCTCAGGCCTGAGCGAGCTTTGGTCTCCCATCATCCGGCTCAACCCAGGACCCAATAGTGCCAGCAGGCAACCGGCCAGCAGGCAGAGCCCGACGAAGATCAGGAAGAAGTCCGCCTGGCCGCCCACCAGGGTAAAAAGCTCGCCCCGCTCGATTCGGGGAACCATGCCTGCCACATACCCACCGATCAGGCTGGCGAAGAAATTGGCGGTGAGCCAGACTCCCATGAGCAGAGAGGCCAGTCTGGCCGGCGCCGTCTGGCTTACGAACGAGATGGCCACCGGAAGAAAGCAGAGCTCGGCACAGGTGAACACGAAGTAGAACAGCACCAGGAACCAGGGGCTGACCCGGGCTCCTCCCTGCCCTTGAGCCGCACCGACCACCATCACCACATACGCGAGACCGAGCAGGATCAGTCCCAGAGCCATCTTGGCGGGGGTGCTCGGCGCCCCCGCGCCAAGGCGACGCCACAGCCCCGCCATCAGGGGCGCCAGCAGCAGTACGAATACGGGATTGATGGCCTGGAACCAGGCGGCCGGGATTTGCTGACCCGGCACTACCGAGCCCAGCCAACCGGTCAGGAGCCGGTCGGTCCGGCGAGAGGCGAAGATGTTGATTGAGGAGCCGACCTGTTCGTAGGCCAGCCAGAAGAACACCACGAAGATCGCGATAATGGCGATGGCCAGAATCCGTCGCCGCTCCGCTGGTGTCAAAGGGGCGTTGCTAAGTCGATCATTGCCCTGGCGTGACGGCGGAAGCCCGATGCCATGCAGTCGAAACCGCCGGGCCCAGAGGTAGAACAGCAACCCAATCAGCATCGCCGTCCCCGACGCGGCGAAGGCGTATGACCAGCCGTAACGAGGGTCCGCCGCCAGCCAGGCGCAGATCAAAGGCCCCAACAGCGCGCCCAGGTTGATCGCCATGTAGTAAAGGGTAAAGCCCGGGTCACGGCGCGGATCGGCCGCACCATAGAGCTGGCCGACCATGGTATAGCCGTTGGGCTTGAAGAAGCCGGTGCCCAGCACGATCAGGCCCAGTCCGGGGTAGAACGACCAGCCCTGGCCCAGTGCCAGGGTAAAGTACCCGAGCGAGAGTACCGACCCGCCGATCGCGAGCGCACGCCTGGTGCCGAGGTATCGATCGGCCAGCCACCCACCCAGCACCGGCGTGAGATAGACCAGGCCGGTGAACCACCCGTAGAGCCGACTTGCGCTCTCCTGGGTCCAGCCCAGACCGCCGGTTGTGGTATCGATGAGGTACAGGATGAGCAGGCCGCGCATCCCGTAGTACGCGAGGCGTTCCCAGATCTCGGTAAAGAACAGCACCGGGAGCCCGGGCGGCTGGCGCGGGCCTATCTGGTAACCTCGGCTTCGACCAGTGAGCGCAGCATGGCTCTCACCGCGGCTGGGCCGTCCATGCGGAAGCGGGCCCGGGTAGGCCCGGGACCGACTCGAACGGTGATCGCATCCGAGGGCAGAACGGCAAAGAGGTCCTCATCGGTGCGGTCGTCTCCGATGGCAAGGATGGTAGTGGACCCCAGTCTCTCGGGCGAGAGTATCGGTACGATTCGGCCCTTGTGGACCCCATGAGGGCGAATCTCCAGCACCTTGTGCCCGGCCAGAATCTCTACCGGCTGGTTGCTGAGCAGCTGTGAGAGGTGCAAGCGGACCTCATTTGCCCGCCGGGCGCCGGCCTCCTGATCAGCCATCCGGTAGTGCCAGGCCAGCGCGACCGACTTCACCTCGATCAGCGAGCCGGGTGTGCGGGCGGTGATATCCCGGAGGATTGCCAACGCCGGCTCCCGCCACTCGCCAGTCACCTCCGCTGCCGCGGTCCATTCGGTGCCACCCGGTACCCGCGACCAGTATCCGTGCTCAGCATGCAGTGCGATTGGAATGGAGCCCAGCCAGCGCTCCAGCGCCTCGCGAGCCCGACCGCTCACCACATGGAGCTCGGTTCTGGGACGGCTGGCCAGCCCATCAAGTAGCTCAAGCAGGCCCGCATCCGGCCGAGCAAGCTCCGGAGTCGCAGTATACGGAACCAGCGTCCCGTCGTAATCCAGAAAGACCAGCAGATCTTCGGTCTCCCGCAGCCGCTCGGCCAGGGCCTGCCGTGCGGCTGCTGCACCGGCGGGCGCCCGAATGGAGGTAGTGATGCGGCGGGTGATCGTCTCGAGCTGTTCCAGGAAAGTGGCAGCCCAACGGTGCACATCGTAGGTGTCCACCCGGACCCGGAGTGGCGCCAGCCGCGTCCTCCGCTCCTCCGGTTCCATCATGAGGGCTCGATAGCACGCCTCGGCCATGCCGTCCACGTCGTAGGGATTGACCTGCACCGCCTCCGGCAATTCCCAGGACGCACCGGCAAACTCACTCAGGACCAGGACCCCATCCCCGTCGGTGCGGGAGGCGACGAACTCCTTGGCCACGAGGTTCATGCCGTCTCGCAGCGGAGTGACCAACATGACCTCGGCCGCCCGATACAACGCCACCAGCTCCGGCTCCGATAAGGAACGATAGATGTAGTGCACCGGCACCCAGTTCGGAGTAGCGAAGGCGCCATTGATTCTACCGACCAGTCCCTCCACCAGGGCCCGGAAGTCCTGGTACGCCTCCACTCCGGTGCGAGACGGCACCGCCACCTGCACCAGCCGCACCCGTTCACGCAGCTCCGGGTGAGTCTGCAGCATCTTCTCGTACGACAGCAGCCGGCGAGGAATTCCCTTGGTGTAGTCGAGCCGGTCGACTCCTACCAGGAGCCGGACACTCTCGTCGCCCCTGAGAGTCTTCACTTCCGCCAGCACGGCTGGATCGTCCGCGAGGGTACGAAAGAACTCGGCGTCGATCCCCATGGGGAACACGCCCAGCCGCACTTCCCGATCAGTGAGCTGGACCCGGTCGATGTCGACGGTGAGCCCGAGCTGGGTGAGGGATGCGGCGAAGTGGCGGAGATAGGCCGGTGTGTGGAAGCCGATCAGGTCGGCCCCCAGCAGTCCTCGAAGCAGCCGGTCCCGCTCCGGCAACGTGCGGAAGAGCTCCTCGGAGGGGAATGGGATGTGGAGGAAGAAGCCGATTCGGGCATCGGGCAGGCGCTGGCGCAGAAGCCCCGGGAGAAGGAACAGCTGGTAGTCGTGCACCCAGATGAGGTCACCAGCCTGGTAATGCGCGGCCACGATGTCGGCGAACTTCTCATTAACCTCGACGTACGCGTCCCAGTCGCGCACGTGAAGCGGCACCTGATCGAGGAGGTAATGGAAGAGAGGCCAGAGGACCCCGTTGGAGAACCCTTCGTAGTAGCGGGTCACCTGATCGGCGGACAGCGGAACCGCCACCAGCCGCAGGGCCGCGAGCTGCTCATCCAGCTGCGCACGCTGCGCGTCCGTCAGGTCCTCTGGAGCACCCGACCACCCAATCCAGAGACCACCCGACTGCTCGTGTGGTCGGAGCAGGCCGGTTGCCAGCCCCCCCGAGCTCTTCTGGACCTCGACTCCCGTATCGGTTGTCCGAACGGTGATGGGGAGGCGGTTGGCGACAATTAGGACGCGAGGCATGCCTCTAAAGTACCCGCATTCCGGAGCGAGCGACGAGTGGAGAGTCGCGACTCCTCACCGGGGCCACGCCTGATTGCTACGGTCGATGTCGGGGAAATCCCTTTTGGGATCGATCTCGATGTTCTTGATCGCCGGCTCCCGCGCAATGCGCAGCGTCCGCCGGTGCTCGCCACTGAGCCACGCGCTCACTGGAATCGTGAGATCCTGCACCTGCCCATCGCTGCGGGTGACCGTCAGATGCACCGGCATTGGCGCCTTTCCCCGGTTCTCGATCACCACGTCGAGCGAGTCGCCCACGGGCGTCACGGCGTCGATGGATTGGTCGAGCTTCCAGGTCTCGTAGAACCAGGTGCGCCAGAACCATGAGAGGTCCTGACCCGACACATCCTCGAAGGTGTGGAACAGGTCGTTTGGCATCGGGTGCTTGTAGAGCCAGCGCCGGGCGTATTCG
>JBDTTD010000066.1:0-11376 GCA_039930805.1 Gemmatimonadales bacterium
TTGAACAGCTCTAGCCGAACGACCTGGTATATCTGTCGTCCGAATCACTAATGATCAGAGTAAACCCTATCTGGTCGGCCTCTGTGTCCGTCCAGATCAATGGGTCCGCACTCCATCACTATCTAGCTCACATCACTTGTCAAAGAGCGTTTACTGAAGCCGGCTACAAAAGCCGACAGCCGCTAATCTTAACAGATTTTAGGGTTGGAGTCAAGGGCTAAGTTTCGGAGAGCGAATCGGTTCCGCCTGCTACGGCCAGCCCCTGAGCCAACGCTCGCTTGGAGCCGCAAATCTCTGCGGATTCCTGAAGCCCGATAAAATACCGAAGTACGCTGGATCTGTCAAGAGAGAAACTCTCGATCACGACACCGATCGAGGGATGGGCAACTTTAACCCCCCTCCCAGCGAGACGCAACCCTGGCACAACCACTTCCCCTGCCGCTCCCGACCGCGGCGGAAGAAACCGGCCCCAGGCTCTTATTGAATGCGATAACCCACCGCGAGCGGCTGGAGTGACGACACATCGGGCAAGAGGACGATGCTCAGGGTGGCCTTGGCCAACGGACCCCGGGCGCCGGTCTCGTTGAGACGCGCCAGCGTCAACCGTCGGTGAGTTGACGGTCAGCAGCACGGCAAAGAGCAGAGCTACGAAGAAGAGAGGGACGGCAATACTCCGGCTCGAGAGTGATCGTCAGATGGTGATGCAGGACACGGTGACGTTTTGTCGGCGATTCTTAGGTTGTCCTCCGGAAATCCACCCTGCCCTTCTCTATACCGCACGCGTAAGGAGGCACCCACAATGGCGAAACTCAAGTCGCTGGACGACCTGCTCGTCCACGAACTGCAGGACATCTATCATGCCGAAGGACAGATCCTTAAGGCCCTGCCCAAGATGATCAAGGCCGCCAACCACCCGGACCTGCAGGCCGCGTTCGAGGAGCATCTCGGGCAGACCGAGGGCCAGGTGGAACGGTTGGAGCAGGCGTTCAAGCTTCTGGGCATGACGGCGAAGGCCAAGAAGTGCGACGGCATGGCGGGGCTGATCGAAGAAGGCAGGAAGATGATGGAGGAGGACGCCGAGCCCTCGGTCATGGATGCCGCCCTCATCGCCGCCGCTCAGAAGATCGAGCACTACGAGATCGCCAGCTACGGCTGTGTCTGCACCTACGCCGAGATGCTGGGGTACGACCAGGTCCATGACCTCCTGGGCCAGAACCTGGAGGAAGAGGAGACCACCGACGAGAAGCTGACCTTGCTTGCCGAGACGGTGATCAACGTGGAGGCGGAGGAAGCCGACGACGCCGAGGAGGAAGAGGCGTCCCTGTAATCCCGCTCAGACCGAATCCGCAGGGCGTGGCTCCGCGCTCGACAGTTGCGGGGAATCGATTATCACCCGTACCTGCCGGCGCGCGAGCCGGGTCCGCACTCGAACAAGCAGCGAGGTCCCCACCAGGCCCAGGCCGAGCACCAACCCCCACCACAGACCCGCCGGACCCAGTCCAGCGACGAAGCCTAGGTAAATGCTCACCGGAATCCCCACCAGCCAGTAGCCCAGCAGGTTGGCCATCATCGGGGCCCGGGTGTCTCCCAGTCCGCGCAACACCCCTGACGCAACGACCTGAATCCCATCGAAGATTTGAAATACCCCCGCGATAGGAATCAGGGTGGATGCTACCCCGATCACGCCGAGATCCCGGCTATAGAGTCGCGCCAAAGGCTCGGGGACGGAGAGGAAGATCGCGCCGGTTATTGCCATGAAACCCACCCCGCAGGCAAACGCCGCCCGTGCCGCGCCCCGGGTTCCTTCCGAGTCGCCCCGCCCTACCGCCTGTCCGACCAGCACCGAGGCAGCGTCGCCCACCCCGAGCGGCACCATGAAGGTCAGCGCCGCGAGGTTGATGGCGACCTGGTGCCCCGCCATGGCCTGAGTGCCCATCCAGCCCATCATCAACGCGACGAAGGCGAACGCGCCGAACTCCAGCACGTGCTGCGCGCCGATCGGGATGCCGAGTCGAAGCATCCGAACCAGGGGCTGCAACTGCCAGATTTCGGTGCGGAAGGGTGAAAGCAGCGGGTTGAGTTGTCGCCGGGACGCGGCCCAGAGCCAGGCCACCAGGAGAACCCGGCTGATCGTCGTGGCCCAAGCCGATCCGATCACACCCATGGCCGGGGCGCCCCAATGTCCGAAGATCAGCACCCAGTTAAGCAGTGCATTGGCCAGATTGGCACCGATGATGGCGCCGACGATTGGCGCGGTACGCCCCATAGACTGCAGGGTCTGGCGGAACACCACGAACAAGAGGAAGGGGAATGTCCCAGGAGCCGTGCGTATGGCATACGCGGCAGCAAGGGGGATGACCTCGGCGGGCTGGCGAGCCAAACCGAAAAGGGGGCCTGCGGCGGTGAGGAGAACCACCGCCGGGATGGCCAGCAGGGCGGCGATGATCACTCCACGTTGGAGAGCCCTGGCTACGGCGGGCCGATCTCCGGCACCTACGGCCTGGGCCACGACCGGGTCCAGTACCATGAGCGTTCCCATCGCGAACACGGCGAGGGTGAAGAAGTAGAGGTTCCCGAGGGCCACGGCCGCCAAAGCCTGGGCCGAGATGTGGCCGACCATCACGGTGTCGACCACACCCATAGCCATCATCCCGACCTGAATGACGACCACTGGGATGGCGAGGCGCAGCATGGCCCGCAGCTCGGCCCGCCGGGGGAGCACCCGACCGATTACCCCAAGCCGAAACGACATTTCAGGATCGGAGGATGGACTGCGGCGGACCCTCTGCCGGGGGTGCCTGGGACAGAAGGCGCTCCGCAAAGTCGAGCCGCTCGGCGAGCTCGGCGACCTCGGACCGCAGATAGGAAAGCTCATCGAGGACTTCGGCGGGAAGCGCGTTGGCCCTCGCAACTTCCTCAGGATCCCAGCGGGAGACCAGCCGGCCATCGCTGTCCCGGAACGATCCCCCTGCAACCATGATCAGATCGTAGAGATACCACAGGCCGAGACCACCGATGGAGCACAACATCAGGACGGCGGTACCGGTCTTTCCGACATAGAACCGATGGGCGCCGAACGGGCCCAGAAGGGCCGCCAGCGCGAAGGCGACTCCGCGTGATTTGGGAGAGGGAATATCCGATACAGTGACCGTCATGGCCCTCAATATCCCACTGTTGGGGGGATCCCGGAAGCCGCCCGAACGGTTCCGGGAGGGATGCGCCCGGCAGGACTCGAACCTGCGACCCACAGCTTAGAAGGCTGTTGCTCTATCCATCTGAGCTACGGGCGCCAATGGGTGCACGCAACTTAGACGATTCAACGCAGCGGCAACAGATTTTGTCACCGGATTCGGGTCAAAAGGCCCATTCTTTGCTTAATCTGAGATCGGGATCAGAGGCGCGATCCGCGTCGGGAAGGGTAAAGTCATGTTTACCATTGAGTTCCGGGGAGCAGGCGAGACCGGACTAGCCACTCCAAACCGGTGTCAGGGCTTGACAAGGACCCGAGCGATGGGCAGTCTGCACCGGCGCGAGCACCCGAGACGAGATGCCGCTACCTCAGCGACCATTCCATCGCGCCCTGCCCACGGTTGCACACCCAGTATCCGTAGCAGCCCACCGGTAAAAATGAACCTCCAGAGTCCTGGCTCGATTGGGGATCTCGAGATGGTGCACATATGACGGCAGCTTTCACCCGCTCACGCCATACTGCCCGTTGCTGGGGGCTCGCCTGCTCCGCGATACTGACACTCGCGGCGTGCTCGGATCAGTCCACCGCACCCCGCGACTCGACGCCGGTAACCGACTCGCTCAACCCGGCCCTGCCAGCTGATTCAGTGCTCGGCCCAGATTCTCTACCAACTACCACGCCTCCGGACAGCACCGCGGTGCCGCCACCCTCGGCGCCGACAGACACGATGCCGTCACCTGGTGCTCTACGTCCCGGTATTCCGTATGGGCCGTACAACCTGATGAACGGCTACACCACGTTTGCCTGGGGCCCGATGCCGTTCACGGCGAGCCTCAACGGCAACACCTTCGCCGAGGGGCTCGTCAGCCAGATCGAGGCTGCCCGGGCCAGCAATCATCGCCTGATGCTGTCGCTGACCGACGGCTCGATGGAGAAAAACAAGACCGGCGGCAAGTTCGATCTGGCGAAATGGAAGCGCCGGATGGACCGGTACAACACGCCCGAGATCAAGGCGGCCGTAGGCCGGGGCCTGGCGGATGGGACGATCATTGGCAATCAGGTGCTGAATGAGCCAATGCGTCCAGGCTGGGGTGGCGTATTCGATAAGGCCCTGCTGGATCAGATGTGTCGCTACGCCAAGGACATGTTCCCCGGGGTGCCGGCTGGGCCGATCGTGGTTCACTGGTGGCGGATGGACGAGCAGTTCAAGGTTTGCGACTTTATCATCGATCAGTACGCCTGGGACCAGCCACCGCTCGGCTGGGGGACGCCCGGCGGCGGCGGGGACGTGGCCGCGTGGCGGGATGCGGCGCTGGACCAGGCCCGGAAGCAAGGGATCACCATCGCGTTCAGCATGAATGTGCTCGCGGGCGGCCCACGGTTCCTGGGCGGGTGTCCGGTTCCCAAAACCGGGGGACGATATGCCCCGTATCCGCAGTACTGCCGGATGAACCCGGATCAGGTGCGCGAAATAGGACTCACACTCGGTCCTGCCGGCTGTGCCCTGTTCCTGTGGATGTATGACCCGTCGTTCGTTGCGAAAGCCGCCAATGTCGCGGCGGTGGATGAGGTGGCGGCCAAGCTGGCGGTCAGCCCGAATCGCAGCTGCAATCGGACCGGTTGAGCGGTGGCTCGTCTGCCAGCCGCACAGTGCGGCTCGCAGAATGATCCACGCTTAGCGGGAAACCCGCCGCCCGGCGGAGACGTACGGCCCCGAAGGTCCCACCCACATCAGTGAATCCCATCCCAGGAGGACGAGTGTTTCGATTCGTGCTGGCCGCTTCGAGCCTGCTCCCCCTCACATCCGCGGTCCCGCTGCAGCCTGAGCTCCCTCCCGCGCCCAGGAACGGTGAGGAGCTTCTCACGATGATGCGGGACCGGTACGTCGGCAAATGGTACCGCACTCTGACCTTTACTCAGAAGACCACCCTGCCCGACGGCAAGGTTGAAACCTGGTACGAGGCCCTCGAGCTGCCGGGAAAACTCAGGATCGACATTGCGCCGCTGGACAGCGGAAAGACGCTGCTCTTCCGAAACGACTCACTCTACGTGTTCGATCAAAAGGCGCTCAAGGCATCTCAGCCGCTGGTGCACCCGTTGATGGTCCTCGGGTTCGACGTCTATCAGGCACCGGTCAAGGAAACCGCCCAGAAGCTCCGAGCACTCAAGTTCGATCTGTCCAAGCTCCATCAGACCACCTGGCGGGGGCGTCCGACTTACGTCGTGGGAGCCGCGCCGGGTGATACCACCAGTCCCCAGTTCTGGATCGATGCGGAACGACTCTACTTCGTTCGCAGCCTGGAGCCCTCAAAGAAAGACCCGGCAGTGATCAGCGAGACGATCTTCGACAAGTACGTCCCGCTGGCCGGAGGATGGGTCGAGACCGAGGTCGTGTTCCTTGCCAACGGCAAACAGCAGGTCAAGGAGGAGTACAGCAATCCCAAGGCCAACGTAAAGCTGGATCCGGCGATCTTCGATCCGAGTGGCTGGAAGGCCCCGGGTTGGGTGGGACAAGAAGGCGGCCAACGACCGTAGGGGCGGGCATCCCCACGCGGCGGTGGGCCTGATCACGGCAGCTTGAAGGGCGGTACTGGAGGTTTATAAGAACCTTATGAGCCTCCCGACCTTCAGGCGGTCTTGCCTGGTACTCGCGGGTCTGCTGCTGTGCGCCAGGGTTGAGGCACAGGAGCCTCCTCGAAGCGATCGGGCGGAGGAGTCCCATTTCTGGCAGGCCGCGGCCGGGGTGGTAGCGGTGAACGGGCTCACCTGGTTCTACAACTGGCGCATCCAGCGCTGGGACTGGGCCAACGTCGGGACCCGAAGCTGGTGGGCAAACATCCGCCGCGGGTTCACCTGGGACGATGACGTGTTTGGCGCCAACCAGGTGGCGCATCCTTACCACGGCAGTCTCTACTTCAATGCCGCCCGATCCAGTGGCTACGGCTTCTGGGCCTCCACCCCTTTCGTCGCCGCCGGCAGCCTGGGTTGGGAGCTGTTCACCGAGAACGTCCGTCCCTCCATCAATGACCTGATCAACACCACGCTCGGCGGCATCGCGCTGGGCGAGGCGGCGTATCGCATGAGCTCGCTCCTCACCTCGAAGGGAGCCTTCGGCCGGGAGATGGGTGCCTTCGTCGTCAGCCCGGTCGCGCGGACCCACGCCTTCCTGCGCGGCCACGGGAGGCGGAGGGACACTGCGCTCGGGATGGCGCCCGAATCCAGCTCTGCGCTGGTGGCGGTTGGCCAGCGGAGGGGCACCGGGGCCTCACCCAATGGGCTGGCAGGGAGCAGAGCCTTCGTCGGGCTCACCGTGCAGTACGGCAGTGCCTTCGGCGAGCACGTAGCCCAGCCCTACGATGCCTTCGAGTTCAGCCTCCATCTCAGCCCGGAAGAGCATGTCGTCCTGTCCCATGTCGGGGTCTCAGGCGTGCTCTCCCGCCGGACCCTCGTTCGATCAAAGGGGAACCACCTCTTTCTGGCACTATTTCAGCACTACGATTACGACGATCTCCCCGCCTTCAAGTCCAGTAGCCAGAGCCTGAGTGGCGCCCTGCTCTACCGGCGGCATGCCGGAGCACGGACTGACGTAAACCTGGGATTTCATCTCGAGGCGGTACCGCTCGGAGCCGTCTCGTCCGAGTATAAAGGGGTTCGGCGCCGGGACTACGATTATGGACCGGGACTGGGCGGCAGATTCCTGGGATCGGTGCGGCGGGACGGGCGTGACCTGCTCCGGCTGGATGCCCGAACGGTCTGGATTCACAGTGTGCATGGCGCGGCTGCGGATCACCTGACGGCTACGGCGCGGATCAGTGCCTTGATTCCGGTGATGCGAGTGGTGGGCCTTGGGGGAGATGTGGGCCTGACGGTTCGGCGGAGCTCGTACAGGGAGATGCCGCACGTCACCAGGCGGACTCCACAGCTCCGGGCCTATCTGGTCTGGTTGCCGTCCTGACCGGGTTACAACTGGGCGGCTATCGATCCTTCTGACGCTTCCGGTCCTTCTTGCTCATCTTACGCCCGTGCTTCGCCTCGAACTCCGCTTCTGCCGCCTTTCGCTTCCGCCGATCCTCGTTGATGGCCTGGCCGCTGGAATCCTTGGGTAACGACGAGGGCTGCTCATCCGGCCCCGACGGCGACCACGGCTGAGGGGGATCATAGCTCATGTGCTCGCCCTCGTCGAAGCCGGTGGCTGAGAGGATCTGTTATCCAATCGGGGCGCCGGGATTCGAACCCGGGACCTCCTGCTCCCAAAGCAGGCGCGCTACCGGACTGCGCCACACCCCGTTTGTACGACGGTCAACATAGTGGCGTCATAGGGCTGCTGGTAGCAGTGAGCGCACCCTGGCGGTGTTCGGCCCGCCGAGCCTTCAATCGGCCCCGCTCAGGGCCATTCTTTCAGCTCGGCCGGTGCGGGGACCAGCAATGGACTACGATCGTACGCAATCAGGGAAGCCCGGAAAACATCCGCCCGCCTGCGGCGCTGCACCGCGGCGCTCCACACGTATTCATGGCCGTTGTATCGCGCGCCCGAGTACCATACGACGATGTCGTCGCTGGCGGGGACGTAGCTGAAGGTGGCGCGATACACGATGTCGGCAAAGGGCGGGAAGCTCCCTTTGGCCAACAAAGGCTGCTTACGGGGCGTCCAGTTTATCCCGTCCGTACTGGTTGCCAGGAACACTGCAGGGGTGTTGCAGTTCCCGGCAACTTTCACGTTGTACATGGCCCAGAACTCCTTCCGTGCTGCTATCCATTGGACGTCTATGTGCCAGGGATAGAAGCCCGACTGCCGCAGATTCACTGTACGCGGCGTGCCCCAGTGCCGGCCGTCCGTCGAGCGACGAAGCTCGACACTGGTCGAGGCCCCCCAGCACCCTCTAGTACCGCCGTTGACTGACCACATCCACCAATCGTTCGGGCTACGGTGCACCACCGCCGGAGAGATGATCTTATGACTGGGCGCGACCGCGACCTGCACCGGTGAGCCCCAGCGAATGCCGTCGCGTGATCGCACCAGATAGATAAGGTTCGATGTGGTCACCTGCCGGTAATACAGCCAGAGCTCACTTGTCTCGGGAACGTAGACCAGGTCCGGATCCGACAGGTAGCCCTCCCTGGGAGTCGCTATCGGGTTAGGCGTCCCGGTTTCGAGCCCCCATGTTATGAGGCCGCCTACGAAGATCGAGGGGTTCTCCAATCGCGTCTGGCTGAACGCGTACGGCGTAATCGCCAGGTGACGGGGATAGCGGAATGACGCGGCCGAACTGGCGGCGAAATCCGGATGCACCACCTGACCCGAGCCGTCGTAAGTGGGAATCCTGATGGGGTACAACTGGTTATACGGGAGCGTGGAGCCCAGGGTGCTGCCCAGTGCGGCGATCTCGGGCGATAGAATGGCTGATTCGTCCAGCGAGGAGGCATAGGGCACATCTGAGGTACAGCTGAATGTGAAGGCGCCCGCTGCCACGCCAATACAGGCGGTCGTACGCCGGCATGCTGGCCGCCACCGGTTGCTCATCTGGCCCTCCAATGTGAAGCCGGTAGCCCGGTTGTCAGGGGGGTGCTCGGAGCTCGTAGTCTGGTTCGTTTGTGTTAGTGAGTGATCTAGATATACCGGCCTGGTTACCAGGCGTCAATCAGGCCCTTCTCACTTCTTACTCCCCAGAATATGGGCCAGCGCTCGCAGCGCCCGGCCCCGGTGGCTGACCCTGTCCTTCTCTTCATCCGTTGCCTCACCGAACGTCCTTCCCAGCTCGTCGCTGAAGAAGTAGGGGTCGTAGCCGAAGCCATTCGTGCCGCGCGGTGCCTCGAGGATCCGGCCGGTGCAATCGCCCTGACAGATCGTCGGCACCGCCCCGTACGCCGGCAGGTAGAAGAGGACGCAGCGGTAGCGCGCCAGCCGCCTCGACTCCGGCGCGCCGGACAGGCGGCGCAGCAGCTCGGCGTTGTTGGCGGCATCGATCTCCGGGTCACTGCCGGTGGCCCCGACCCATCGCTTCGAGTGCACACCAGGCGCTCCGCCGAGTGAGAAGACCTCGAGGCCCGAGTCCTCGGCAAAGGTGGGCATGGAGCTTAGGCGGGCGAAATATTCGGCCTTGTGCCGGGCATTGGCCTCGAAGCTGTCGCCATCCTCGACTGGGTCCCCGGCGGACGACTCGTGGAGCCAGATATCGTCAGGGAACACGACCTCGAGTCCGGTGGGCGCGAGTACCCGTCGGATTTCGCGGCGCTTGCCGACGCTCCTGGTAGCGGCGAGCAGTTTCACCAGCCGAGCGCCTTACGCTGAGCCTGGAAGAGCTGGGCGATACCCCGCTCCGCCAGATCGAGGATGGTCTCGAGTTGGGCCCGGGAGAAGGACCCGTGCTCCCCGGTGCCCTGCACTTCCACGAACTGGTCCGGCTCGAGCATCACGATATTGGAGTCCACCGCCGCATCCTTGTCTTCCACGTACGAAAGATCGAGCCGAACTTCCCCTTCGATCACTCCCACCGACACGGCCGAGACCAGCCGGCCGAACGGCGACGGCTGCCCGGTCCGCTGAGCCAGCCAGGTACAGGCATCGGCCAGAGCGACACAGCCACCGGTGATGCTGGCAGTTCTGGTACCGCCATCGGCCTGAAG
This sequence comes from Gemmatimonadales bacterium, assembly GCA_039930805.1. Taxonomy (GTDB): domain Bacteria; phylum Gemmatimonadota; class Gemmatimonadetes; order Gemmatimonadales; family GWC2-71-9; genus CAVVWJ01. Next base: position 9,815 of record JBDTTD010000066.1, read on the forward strand.
CACATCGCAGTCGATCCGAACAGTGAACTCACCAAAAGCCATGGTGCCCATGGCCGCCCGGAGGGATCGCCCGATCAGTCGCTGAATCTCCTGGGTGCGTCCTCCCGGGCCGTTTCGCTCCCGGGCGGTCCGTTCCAGTGTAGCGCGCGGCAGCATGGCGTATTCGGCAGTGACCCATCCCTCGCCTGATCCCTTCTTGAACCCCGGTACACCGGGCTCCACACTCGCCGTGCAGTGAACCAGAGTGCCGCCCATGCGAATGAGGCAGGATCCCTCGGCATATGGATTGGCCCGACGCTCGAGCACCACAGGCCTGAGCTGGTCATTCGCACGGCCGTCAGGACGAGGCACGTAATCGCTCCACGAGAGAAGTGGTTGAGAATCCGCTGACGAGCGGGACCCGCACGACCCGGCCGCCACGGGCTTCGATCCAGTCGCCACCGACAATCCTGGCACGCTGGTAGTCTGCACCCTTGACGAGCACATCGGGAGCGAGCGCCTGGATGAGCTCGAGTGGAGTGTCGCTCTCGAACAGAACTACGCAGTCAACCGCGCCAAGGGCCGCCACCACGCGGGCGCGGGCGGCTTCCAGCATCAGCGGACGATCGGTTCCCTTCCCCAGCCGGCGAACCGACTCATCGCTATTGATGCCGACGATCAGCGCACCGCCTTCCTGCCGCGCCGCTTCGAGCAGTTGGACATGGCCCGGGTGAATCAGATCGAATACCCCATTGGTAAACACGACCGGGGCAGACTGACTTGCCCGCCAGGCGGCGGCCTCAGACAGGCTACGAATTTTGTTCGCCGTCTCGATCATGGTGCCCTTTTCGGCGAAGACGGCGGTCCAAAGAGCGCCTTCAATGCGGGAGGAGCGACAAACGTGGTGGCCATGACCGTGAGCAGGACAGCTCCGAAAACGGCCTCGTTGAGCAGGCCCGCCCGGCGGCCGATATCGGCGAAGATCAGACCTACCTCACCTCGCGGCACCATTCCCACGCCGACTACCACCCGCCGGAACTTGACCCAGGGCGCGGCCCAGCCGGCCGCCATCTTCCCCACGATAGCCAGTGCGGTAAGCGTCGCGGCGACGCCGAGGATGCCCGCGGCTCCCTCACGGGCGGGATTGAGCAGGCCGAGGTTGACTGACGCCCCCACGCTGACGAAGAAGAAAGGGGTAAAGATCGACGCCACCGGGCGAACCTCGTGCTCGATGGTGTCGAACTGGTTGATACCGGACAGGATTACCCCTGCGGCAAAGGCGCCGATGATGAGTGCCGAGCCAACCAGCGCAGCGGTCGCCGCGAGTCCGAGCGCAAAGGCGATGGCAAACACCAGGAGCACATACCGGACCCGCATCCGGTTTACGAGATCGAACAGCCTGGGAGCCGCGAACCGCCCTACCAGCACGGCGACTGCGAGAAACCCGACTGCCACAGCGAAGACCTTCAGGATGCCCAGGACCTCCACCGAGGCGCCGGCAGCCAGGCCGGACACGACAGTGAGGATGACCAGCCCGAGGACGTCATCGATGATGGCGGCCCCGATGATGATCTTGGCCTCCT
>JBDTTD010000067.1:0-11375 GCA_039930805.1 Gemmatimonadales bacterium
AGAAGACCGAGGACGTGGTCAAGAAGGGCGACATCGTCCAGGTCAAGCTGCTAGAAGTTGATGATCGTGGCCGGATGAAGCTTTCCCGGAAGGCGCTCCTGCCCAGGGAATAGCCCTTCGTGGAAACGGTTGAACTCGATGAAGGGTTGCGCCGCACCACTGCGCCGAACGGACTGGTCGTTCTCAGCGAGACGTTGCCAGGGGTCCGTTCGGTTGCGGCGGGTATTTACGTCCGTACCGCCAGTGCTCACGAGCCGCGCCGCCAGCTGGGGATCTCCCATCTGCTGGAGCACATGGTCTTCAAGGGCACCGAGCGCCGGAGCGCCCAGGAGCTCGCGCTGGGGCTGGAGATCCGGGGCGGGGGACTGGATGCCTTCACCGGCCGCGACTACACCAGCTATCAAGCCCACGTGCTCGACGCCGATCTGCCTCTGGCGGTCGAGATCCTCACCGACCTGGTACGTTGGCCCCTGCTGCGCGCGAGCGACCTGGAGCCCGAGCGCAATGTGATTCTGGAGGAGATCAGCGGGGTCGCCGACACGCCGGACGACCTCGTGTTCGAGCTGCACGCGGAGACGCTCTGGCCGGAGCATCCGTACGGGTACTCCATCCTCGGCACTCCTGAATCGCTGGCCGCCCTCTCAGCCGAAGATTTGAAGATCCTGCACCGGAGCGGTTATTACCGGGGCAACTGCGTGATCGCCGCGGCGGGACACGTGGATCACGATCAGCTGCTCACCGCCCTCGAGCGGGAAGGCTGGTTCGAAGGGAGCGCTTCCGAGCCGCCCCGCGAGGGGATTACCCCAGCCCCTGCCGTTCAGGGCGCCAGCCGCGCCGAGGAGCGCGACACCGCGCAGACCCACATCGTGTTCGGCACCGACACCTTCCCGCTGCGCGATCCCCGGCGCTTCCCGTTGGCCATCCTCACGAATGTGTTCGGCGGAGGCATGTCCAGCCGCCTCTTCCAGCGGGTCCGGGAGGAGCTGGGCCTCGCCTACGCCATCTTCGCCTACAAGCACTTTTATCAGGGCTCCGGGCAGCTGGGTGTCTACGTCGGCACCCAGCCGGGGACGGCGGACCGGGCAGTCGAGGCGATCCGGGCGGAGTATGCCCGCCTGGCGCGGGAAGGCCTCCCGACGACCGAGCTGGCCAACGGGAAGCAGCAGCTCAAGGGCCAGGTGATGCTCTCGCTGGAAAGCCCGGCCGCTCGCATGGGCCGCCTGGCCGGCTTCATTCTGCACGATGACCGGTACCGGCCGCTGGACGAGATGCTCCGCGAAATCGACGCGGTTACCTCGGAGGAGGTCGCTGCCGTCGCCGGGGAGTTCTTCGCCCCTGAGAGGCAGACCGTGGTACGTTTGGGTCCCGACCAAAAGCGTAAACACTAAACGGTGAACGGTAAACAGGGCTGCTTTCCCCTTCCTCCCGTTCACTGTTCACTGTTCACCGTTCACGCCTTTGACCTTCAACTTCAGAGAAAAAATCGATGAAGATCGGCGTTCCGAAGGAGATCAAGACCAACGAGAATCGTATCGCGCTGGTGCCGGCCGGAGCCGAGGCGCTGATAGCGGCGGGACACTCCGTGCTCGTGGAGCAGGGGGCCGGGGCGGGAAGCGGATTCTCTGATGAGGGCTATCGGAGCGTTGGGGCCACGATCCTGCCGACTGCTGACGCGGTCTGGCAGCAGGCCGAGATGATCATGAAGGTGAAGGAGCCGATCGCCGTTGAGTGGCCCCGCATGCGCCGGGGTCAGCTGATCTACACCTACTTCCACTTCGCCGCGGCCGAGGACCTCACCCGTGCGGTCATCGACTCGGGCGCCGTCGCGGTGGCCTACGAGACGGTGCAGCTCGATAGTGGAGAGCTACCCCTGCTCACGCCGATGTCCGAGGTGGCCGGCCGGATGGCGGTGCAGGAAGGGGCCAAGTACCTCGAGAAGGTCTTTGGAGGCAGCGGCATTCTGCTGGGTGGGGTGCCCGGGGTGGCACCCGGGGAGGTCGCGATCATCGGAGGTGGGGTGGTCGGAATCAATGCGGCCAAGATGGCCGCGGGCCTGGGCGCGCACGTGACGATCCTGGACATCTCCCTGGACCGGCTGCGGTACCTCGCTGACGTGCTTCCCGCCAACGTTGACACCGTCTACTCCAACCGTCACAACATTTTGGACGCCATCCGCCGGGCCGACCTGGTCGTGGGTGCGGTGCTCCTGCCGGGCGCCAAGGCCCCCCACCTGGTCAAGCGGGCCGATCTCAAGCTGATGAAGCCGGGGTCCGTCATTGTGGACGTGGCGGTCGACCAGGGCGGGTGCGTCGAGACCATCAAGCCCACGACCCACGAAAACCCCACCTACTTCGTAGACGGCATTCTGCACTATGCCGTGGCAAATATGCCGGGCGGCGTCCCCCGGACCTCCACCCTTGCCCTCACCAATGCTACGCTGCCATACGGACTTAAGCTCGCCAAGCTCGGTTGGCGTGCGGCGTGCAAGTCGGATAACGCCTTAAGGCTCGGCCTGAACGTCGTCGAAGGCAAAGTGGTGTACCCGGGGGTGGCCGAAGCGTTCCGTATCCCCCTGACCGACGTCAACAGCGTTGTCTGAGCGGGTGCTGTCCGAGGCCGCGGTAGAGGTCCTGATCGCGCGCCTTCCCCATGCCGAGGGGCTCCCGCTCCCCAGCCCTGCCACCCCCGGTTCCGCCGGCTACGATCTGGCCAGCGCTGAAGACGGTGAGCTGGCGCCGTTCGAGCGAAAGCTCTTTCGGACCGGTTTCAGTATCGCGGTTCCGGCAGGCTACGAATGCCAGTTGCGACCCCGGTCAGGCCTGGCACTCCGGCATGGCATCACGCTGCCGAACACCCCGGCCACCATCGACAGCGATTACCGGGGCGAGCTGATGGTGGCACTGGTGAATCTTGGCTCGGACACGTTTCAGGTCACCCGGGGCATGCGAATCGCCCAGATGATCGTCGCACGGGTAGAGCGAGTTGCATTCCACCCAGTCGAAGAGTTGCCCCCTACCGCACGAGGCACAGGTGGATTCGGAAGCAGCGGCACGTAATGGGGACACGACCCGCTACCAGTCGGTAAAGCGCCCGAGTACCTTCTCAACCTATGTGCCCAGCGGCTCCTCGATGAAATTTTCCGGTTTGAATCTGATGTCCTGGTTGCCCGCCAATGAAATCGCGGTGGATCTCGGTACGGCCAACACCCTCATCTACGTCAAGGGCGAAGGGATCGTGCTCAACGAGCCCTCGGTGGTTGCCATCGAGAAGGCTACCGGCAAGATCAAGGGCATTGGACTCGAGGCCAAGCGGATGCTGGGCCGGACACCGGACGGGATCCTCGCGGTACGGCCACTGAAGGACGGGGTGATCGCCGATTTCGATGTTACCGAAAAGATGCTCCGCTACTTCCTCAAGACGATCATCGACAAGCATGTGTTCCGGGTCAAGCCGAAAGTGATCGTCTGCGTTCCCTCGGGGATCACCGAAGTCGAACGCCGGGCGGTGCGGGACTCGGCGGAGACCGCCGGAGCCAAACAGGTGCTCATGGTGGCCGAGCCGATGGCCGCCGCGATCGGTGTCGGGCTCCCGGTGGAGACGCCCACCGGGAACATGGTCATCGATATCGGTGGGGGGACCACGGAGATCGCGGTCATCGCCCTGTCGGGTATCGTCTCCGACACGTCCATCCGCACCGGCGGGGATGAGCTCGATCAGGCCATCGTCCAGTTCATGCGCAAGAATTACAACCTCCTGGTGGGGGAGCCGACAGCTGAGGCCATCAAGATCAAGATCGGCTCTGCCGCGCCCACCGGCGACGAACGGGAGATGGAAGTGAAGGGCCGGGACCTCGTGTCCGGCATCCCCAAGACGGTGCGGGTGCACTCCACCGAGATCCGGGAAGCGGTCCAGGAGCCCATTCAACAGATCGTGGACGCGGTGCGGCGTGCGCTCGAGATCACCCCACCGGAGCTCGCCAGCGACATCGTCGATCGAGGCATCGTGATGACCGGCGGCGGTGCGCTGATTCGAGGATTGGACCTGCTGCTCGCCCAGGAAACCGGGCTCCCCATCCACGTTGACGAGGACCCGCTGACCTGCGTCGTCCGCGGGACTGGCCGGATCCTGGACGATTTCGAGAAATACCGCAGCGTGCTGTCGTCCTGAGCATGATCAGCACGTCAGATCGCCGTTACTCACGCCGGGACACAGCGCTCCTATTGCTCTGTCTCGGCCTCTCTCTGTTTGGGCTCTTTTCCCCGGTAGCCTGGGGCCGCACGGTGGCCGAGGGTCTCCGTGAGTCGGTGCTCTTTCCGCTGGTCTGGCTCCAGACCAGGGCAGAAGAGGGTCGGACCAGCCGGGTGCGGTTCCGCCAGGTCACCTTCGAGCGAGATTCCACCGCCTACCTGTCGCAGTTCCTTCCTTCTTTGCGGGCCGAGAACGAGCGCTTGCGTCAGCTCCTCCGGCTGAGCCGCCGGCTCAATACCAGCTACATCCCGGCCGAGGTGCTGCATCAGCCGCAGGCGACGGATGGCAGGACGCTGCTCCTGAGCGCAGGGTCGCGGCAGGGTGTGGTGCTGTTCAGCCCTGTGGTTGCGCCCGAGGGACTGATCGGCATGGTTTCGAGTGTCTCAGGCAACAGCAGCGTGGCCATGTCCTGGGCCCACCCCGAGTTTCGGGTCAGCGCCTTTACCGTCAGCGGCGACGCGTTCGGGGTGGTGGCGCCGTCTAATGAGGGCCGCAACGGGGAAGGGGCGCTGGAGTTCCGGGGCGTGCCCTACCGCGACTCGGTGCCCCTCGGCACCCTGGTGCTCTCCTCCGGCCTGGGCGGTGTGTTCCCCAAGGGCATTCCCGTCGGCACCGTGATCGGTACCGTGCGGGAGGAGGCGGGCTGGGAGCGCGTCTATAGGCTGCGTCCCGCGGCCAACCCGGGATCCGCTGCTCATGTTCTCGTCCTGGTGAGCGGCCCTCAGGCGCGGGATCTGGCTCCTGCCTTCCCCAGCGAATCACTGCTAGAAGCCCAAAAGCAGGATTCCATCGCCCGCCTGCGCCGAGCCGACTCGGTAGCACAGGCGTTCAAGGCCGCGCGGGCCGCACGGCGGGATTCGCTGGTCAGAACCGCTCCGGTCCCGGTTCCGAGCCGCACCCCACCGGCCGCGATCCAGGGTGGCACTCCGCCGTCACCGATGCAGGGCGGCACCCCGAGGGCCCCAGCCCAAAAGGACTCGGCTCGATGAGCACCAACAGGGTAAGCCGGGTTCAGCTCCTGCTGGTGATGCTCCTGCTGGTGGGTCTTCAGTTCTACGTCCGCCCCCGCCTCTGGGACGCACGGATCAGCCCTGACTTTCTGTTGATCGCCCTGATGCTCTTTGCCATGCGAAGCAGACCGGGCCTGGCAGCCTTGGCCGGCTTTGCCGTCGGGCTCATTGCCGACTCGCTGACGCCGGCGCGGTTCGGCGCGGGCGCCCTGGCCTACACTCTGGTGGGCTACCTGGCATCCTGGGGCCGCGCGGTCTTCTTTGCCGACAACATGCTGGTCAACGCGGGCTTCGTGGCAGCCGGCCTGTGGCTGCGCGACCTCATCGTGCTGGTGACGAGCGGAACCGACCACCGGCAGATCATCACCGAGCTGACCGTCTACAGCCCCTTGCAGGCGCTGGCAACCGCGGGAACGGCTCTCATCGTCCTGATCCTGTTCCGCAGCATGTTTTCCGTCAGGCTCGACGGATGAACGGCTTCGATTCCTATCGGCTCCGCCAGCGAGCCGATATCGCACGGGTGGTCCTCGTCGGTGCGTTCGTGGTGCTCTGCGGCGCCTTCTTCCGAACCCAGGTGATCCAGCACAGCAAGTTCCAGCTCAAGGCGGAGACCAACCGCCTGCGGCCGATCCCGCTGACTCCGCCCCGGGGGTCCATCCTCGACCGCAATGGGCGCATCATCGCGGAGAATGTACCGGGCTACTCGGTGAAGCTGCTCGCCCCGTCGGCTGACTCGCTGCGGGCGGTCATTGCCCAGGTCCGGCGCTTCGTTCCGGTGGACAGCGCCAGGGTGACCGATATCGTCGAGCGGTTTCTGCACGCCCGCTATCAGCCGGCGCTCATCTTCGGCGACGCGTCGTTCGCGGTCATTGCCAAGCTGGAGGAGCACCGGTCGGTGCTGCCCGGGCTGGTGATTCAGGCCGAGCCCAAGCGGCTATACCCCGCCGGCAGGTCGGTCGGCCACCTGGCCGGCTATGTCTCCGAAGTTACCGAAGCCGATCTCAGTGCCGACAAGTACCCGGGGGCCGTCCTCGGATCCATAGTCGGGAAGGCTGGGCTCGAGCGGGAGTACGACGACACCTTGCGAGGCAATGAAGGGGTGCGCTACATCGAGGTGAACGCCCACGGTCGTCTGGTCCGCGAGGGCGCTGCCTCGGCCTCGCTGCCCCCGACACCGGGGCATCCCATCACCACGACCATCGACCTCGATCTCCAGCAGTTCATCGACAGCATCTGGCCCGCCGGAGTGCGCGGCGCAATCGTTGCCCTGACACCCAGGGGTGAGGTCCGGGCGCTTTACTCCGCCCCCACCTTCGATCCCAACCAGTTTGTCGGCGGCATCACTTCGGCCGAATGGCGCAAGCTGAACAACGATCCCGCCCGGCCGCTGCTCAACCGGGTTATGCAGGCCCGTTACCCTCCCGCGTCGCCCTTCAAGCTCGCGATCTCGGCCATGGCGCTGAAACGTGGCCTGATCAAGCTGAGCACGAGGATGCCGGAGCCATGCCGTGGCGGAATGCGACTGGGCAACCGGGTGTTCCGCTGCTGGAAAAAGGAGGGTCACGGCAGCCTCGATCTTATCGGGGCAGTGGCCGCGAGCTGCGACGTCTACTTCTACCAGCTTGGCCTGCAGCTCGGGCTCGATGCCATCATCCAGGATGGCATTCTCATGGGATTCCGGGACAAGAGCGGGATCGACCTCGAGGACGAGCTGAGCCCCATCTGGCCTTCCTCCAAGGCCTACTTCGACCGGCTATACGGTCCGCGCTATTGGAGCCCGCCGGGTACCACCCTGAACTTCTCCATCGGCCAGGGCGAGAACACCCAGACGCTGATCAACATGGTCAAATTCTACCAGGGCATTGCCGGGCCAGGTGTGGCGCTGACTCCCTACATCGTCAAACCCAGCTCCGATAAAGGCAGATCGCTCGGCCTCACCACCAAGGAGCTCGATGGGCTACGCACCGCGCTCATCGCCGTGGTAGAGCGGGGTACCGCCTCGGCGAACCGGCGCGCCGACCTGGCGGTGGCCGGCAAAACCGGAACCGCGCAGAATCCCCACGGCGATGACCATGGCTGGTTCATCGGCTTTGCGCCCGCCGACAAGCCGGAGCTGGTGGTGGGGGGGATCATGGAGTTCGCCAAGCACGGCACCACCGTGGCGCCGTACGTCGTTCGCACGCTGCGGCGCTACATCCTCGGTCCGGACGCGGTAGGCCCGGTGAAGCTCGGGGTGTTGCTCGATGAAACACTGACCTCGCGAGACACCGCGCCCCGTCCCCTGGAGCTCGACCCCGACTCCGCCGCCGCACGGGCAGCAGCGGACTCCGTCCGACGGGCCGAGGGCAATCAGTGAGAGGCCCCGCCATCGACCGCAACCTGGTCATGGTCAGCCTCGCCCTGATGCTGTTTGGTCTGGCGACGCTCTATTCGGCCGGCCAGACCGATGTGCCCACCCGGGCGGCAGGCATGTGGGAGCGCCAAATCGTCTGGTTCGGAGTGGGGATCGTTACCTGCTGGATCGTGTACAACATCTCGCTCCGCGTTCTCGAGTGGGTAGCCCCCGCGCTGTACGCCTTCAGCATCCTCCTCCTTGGGGTGGTGCTGCTGGTGGGCACCGGCGCCGGAACGGCGGAGAGCAGCCACAGCTGGCTCTCGATCGGGGGGCATCAGATCGGCCAGCCCTCCGAGCTGGCCAAGGTGGCCACGGTGCTGATGCTGGCCCGGTTCCTGTCCGGGCGGAAAGAGGCCCCGCGGTCTCTTTGGGACCTGGTTGGCCCTGCTCTGATCGTGGGTGTGCCGTTCCTCATGGTTCTCAAGCAGCCCGATCTCGGCAGTGCCCTCGTGTTCGTGGGCGTCTTCTTCGCCATGCTGTTTTGGTCCGGCGTTCGGCCCCGGATGCTGTTTCTGCTTGCCACTCCCGGGATCAGCCTGTTTCTGGCGTTCAATACGCTGGCCTGGAGCGCGTGGATCATCATATTCGTGTTGATCCTCATCGCCTGGCGGCCGTATGTGTGGGACTGGACGATGTTTCTGGCGGCGAACGTGGCCATGGGAGCCATTGCCATGCCGTTGTGGACCCGTCTGGCGCCGTACCAGCAGAACCGCTTGCTCACGTTTCTGAATCCCGAGGCCGATCCCCGGGCCGCGGGCTACCACGCCATTCAATCCCGGGTGGCAATCGGCTCCGGCGGCTGGTTTGGAACCGGGTACACCGAGGGACCGCAGAAGCGACTGGCCTTTTTGCCGGAGCAGCACACCGACTTCGTGTTCTCGGTCGTGGGCGAGGAGCTGGGCTTTCTTGGGGTGGTGGTGGCGCTGGGACTCTTCCTCATGCTCTTCCTGGTTCTGCTACGCATCGCGCGGCGGGCAACCGATCCGTTCAGCAGTCTGGCCGTCTTCGGCATCATCGGCCTGTTCTTCACCCACGTCTTCGAGAACGTCGGCATGACGGTGAATCTCATGCCGATCACCGGCATCCCATTGCCACTGTTCTCCTATGGTGGCTCCTTCTTCATCATCTGTTCGCTATGCCTCGGAGTGGCCTTGAGGGTGGCATATGACTCGAGGTCGTCCGGCTATCTTGATACCTGACAGTGACTTGGAACTAGGGGTCTAGCGCAGGAGGCAGGGAATTGTGAGATTCCATCGCTTCGAATGCCGCATCCGGCACCCCCTATCCTCCACTCCACCTGTATCTTATGGCTGTGATGGCTTGGTTTAAGAAGGAGCGCAAACCACGTACTTCTCAGCGCGAGCGGCTGGAGATTCCGGCTGACGCGTGGGAAAAGTGCGACAAGTGCGGCCATATCGACATCCGAGAAAAGTTCGAGAAGGCGCTGAACGTCTGCCCCGAGTGTGGCTGGCACCGGCGGATCAGTGCGGAAGACTACATCGAGATCCTGACCGATCCGGGCACCTGGCGTGAGCTGTACGGCGGACTGCGCTCGGTCGACCCGCTTGGGTTCGAGAACTATCCCGACCGGCTGAAAGTGGCGAGGCAGAAGGGCGGCGAGGCCGATGCGGTGTATACCGGTACCGCCAAGATCGATGGGCTGCTGTTCAATCTGGCGGTGATGAACTTCGCGTTCATGGGCGGCTCGATGGGCTCGGTGGTAGGCGAAAAGATTGCCCGGCTGGCTCGGCGCTCGGTGGAGAAGAAGATTCCGCTCGTCATCGTCTCAACCTCCGGCGGCGCCCGCATGCAGGAGGGCGTTCTCTCCCTGATGCAGATGGCCAAGACCTCCGCCGCTATCGCCCAGCTCAACCGCGACTGTATCCCCTATATCTCCATCCTGACCGACCCCACCACCGGCGGGGTGTCCGCCTCATTCGCCATGCAGGGTGATGTGGTGCTGGCGGAGCCCGGCGCGGTGATCGGGTTTGCCGGACAACGAGTGATCAAGCAGACTATCGGCCAGGACCTCCCCGACGGGTTTCAGACTGCCGAATTTCTTCTGGAGCACGGGCAGGTAGATGACGTGGTGCCGCGCGCCTCCCTTCGCGATACGACAGCCCGTCTGGTGCGGCACATGCAGGGGCAGCGCCCCCATGTCGAGATGGCCGAGCTGAGCTGAGGTTGAGCAGATCAGCGGTTTCGACGCCCCACCCACGGCCACATCGGGTGGGGCGTCGTCGTGTCAACCCGCACTCTCTCGCGAGCCCTGGATGTCGCTGACCTACACCGAGGCGCTGGAGTTTCTCTTCCCCCGGACAACGACCATCAAGTTCGGGTTGGCGACGACACGTGGGCTGCTCAAGACCCTCGGCGATCCGCATCAGGTCATGCCCTCCGTGCATATCGGTGGCACCAATGGAAAGGGAAGCGTCTCCACCCTGGTGGCCGCGGCGCTCCGCGAGGCCGGCTGGCGGGTGGGACTCTACACCTCACCCCACCTGATCTCGTTCCGGGAGCGCATCCAGGTGGATGGCGTGCCCATCTCCGAGGAGGCGGTGGCGATGTGGACCTCCCGTCTTCTGCCGGCAATTCTTGAGCGCAAGGGGACATTCTTCGAGGCCACGACTGCGCTGGCCTTCGCTGATTTTGCCGCCCGCGGCGTGGAGGTGGCGGTGGTGGAGGTGGGACTGGGCGGGCGCCTCGATAGCACCAATGTGGTGCGGCCGCTTGCCAGTGGGGTCACCAAGATCGAGCGGGATCACATGAAGTATCTGGGAGACACCCTGGAGCTCATCGCCTGCGAGAAGGCCGGCATTGCCAAGCCCGGAGTGCCCTTCGTCATCGGCGAGACGGACCCGGGACTGGTCGAGGTGCTGCGCCGTGCGGCCAGGCGGTCGGTCGGACGGGCCCGGGCCGACATCCGGGTGCTTCCGGCGGCGTACGAGTGGCGGGGTCCCCTCAGCCTCTCCGGGCCGCATCAGCGACGCAACGCGGCGGTGGCCCAGGGTATCCTGATGGCCTTGCCCGCGCCCTACCGGCCCACGACCCCTCAGATCGAACGCGCCTTCGGGCTGGCCCGGGTCTCCGGGCGGCTGGACCAGCGAGGCCGGTGGCTCTTCGATGTGGCGCATAACCCCGACGGAATGCGATCGCTGGTCAGAGCACTGGCTTCCATCCAGCCGAAGCGTCCGCTCCATGCGCTGGTATCGATCCTGGGCGACAAGGAGTGGCCCGACATGCTGGTGCAGCTCGACCAGGTAATCGATCGCGGGGTGTTGACGATCGCTCCCAGTGCCGCCGGACGGGGCTGGGACATCGAGTGGCTCCGCCGCTGGCTCAAGGATCCGGATCGGCCACCAGCGCACGCGGAATGGACCCTCATTCCCGATTTTCCTGAGGCAATCGAGAAGGTACAGCAGGGGGCCGGGACCGTTTTGGTGACTGGATCGTTTCACACCGTTGGGGATGTAATGCAGAGGTTGGGAATGGAGGTCTGACGACGGTAATAGGTGAGCGTTGATCAAAAGCATCGGCCCCCGCCCATCCGCAGCGGCCCGAGCTCTCGCCTCCGCACAAAAGAACGCAGCTCTCCGGCGAGACCCTCGGGCCACTGTTACCCCGGCCTCCTGCCTGCAGTGGTGGTGGGGGTACAACCCTAAATGTATTTCCTTCCCGCCCACGCCTTCCCCCCTTATACTCCCCCCATGAAAACCAAGGCC
>JBDTTD010000068.1:0-11355 GCA_039930805.1 Gemmatimonadales bacterium
CTGCACTTCGGGCGACTGGTCCCAGATGCCGTCCGCCTGCCAGAGGCCCCACTCGCGGAGCACTGCGTCGACATAGGCGTCGGATGGCACTTCACGCCTCACCGCGATGGCAAAATCGCAGTAGCTGCAGCGGCGGGCGCAGAAGGGGACGTGGAGGTAGAGGTGCACGCTCGAAATGTAGGCGAGTGTATGTCATCCTGAGCGAAGCGAAGGATCGGCCGAATCTCGCGCCGTCAACCATCCATCAGATAGATCAGCCCACCCCGGGTTCTGCGACTCGGTCAGCTGTATTTTCTCCCAGCGTAACCATCCTTTGATCTGTTTCTCGCGAGCGATCGCATCTCTGATTGAGCTCGTGCTCTCCATACAAACAAGGCGGGTTATTCCGTAGCGCCGCGTAAACCTGGATGCTGTTCCACTCTTGTGTTCCAACACTCGACGGAGCAGGTCGTTCGTTACCCCGACATAGAGTCGTCGAGTAGCACTTGCGAGGATGTACACGAAATACTGATGTGAGCGCACGCGGCCCTCCTACGCGTGTATGTGATTCGGGCGATCCTTCGCTTCGCTCAGGATGACAGCTTTCCTTCAGGACGACAGCCGCCGGAACATTCGTCCGGCCCCCTGCTCAACCACCCCTGCGATCTCCAGACCGCCGAGCAGGGCCAGGACCTCACCAATCGATTGCCCGGTCCGCAACGCGAGCTCGTCCGGGTGAGCTGGACTCGCCCCAAGAATACCGGCCAGCTCACGCTCCTCCTGAGACAGTACGTCGGGGAGCGGGCGGCGGGCCGGCTGGACGGCTGCCCTCCTGGGCGGGGCGGCGAGCTCGGGAAAGTGCTGGAGCAGGTCGGCCAGCTCCAGCACCGGCGCGGCACCATCCCGAATCAACCGATTGCTTCCGGCTGAGAGCGGGCTGGTGATGTTACCTGGCACCGCCATGACTTCCCTCCCCTGATCCAGCGCGGCGCCGGCGGTGATGAGGGCCCCCGATCCGATAGCCGCCTCCACCACAACCGTGACCCGCGAAAGTCCGCTGATGAGCCGGTTGCGACGGGGGAAGCTCCCGGCATGCGGACGCTCGCCTGGCGGGAATTCGCTCAGCAGGAGACCTTCCCGGGCCACCCTATCGTACAGCGTCCGGTTCGCCGCCGGATAGATGACTCCCAGACCGTTGCCGAGCACGCCGACTGTAGTGCCGCCGGCGTCGAGTGCCGCGGTGTGGGCCACGGCATCGAGCCCCCGGGCCATCCCGCTCACCACCACCACCCCGGCCTCTGCCACGGCGCCGGCCAGGGCACGGCACGCGTCGGCGCCATAGCTGGAATGATCCCGGCTGCCGACGAGGGCGGCGGAAGGGCGCAGCAGCAGCGACTGGTTGCCCAGGATGAACAGGACCGGTGGCGGATCGGGGATGTGGTGCAGGAGGGGTGGGTAATCGGGATCGCCGGGTATGATGATCTGGGCACCAAGCCTGGCTGCGTGCTCCGCCGTCTCTCTGCCGGTTTCCAGCGGCGTCGCCTTGATGGCGCTGGCGATGGCTCTGGAAAACCCCGGCAGGGCGCCTAAAAATGCGATCGGCGCCGAGTGGGCGCCGATCGCGGTGTGGAAGGCGGAGAGGAGGGTCTTGAGTCGGACGGCTCCCATCCCGGGTACCTGGGTCAGCGCCAGGTAAGCGACTCGCTCGTCATCCATCTAACCATCCTCCTCCGACCACGCCGCGTTCGAATCGACCGCCTGACTGGCCTTGGCCTGTCCGGTAACCTTCCAGAAATACTCCTTCAGCTCCTCCAGGCCGGATCCGGCGGCACTGGAAATTGCCCGGACCGCCAGGGCCTCGGGGGCGCGTATCTCGGGCAATGGCTGGTCTGCCGGGAGGAGGTCCCGCTTGGTCAGGACCACCACGTGCTCCTTGTCGGCCAGGGAACTGCTGTACTGGCGGACCTCGCTCCGGAGCCGATCGTAGGTGGCCTGCGGGTCCTCGCTATCGAGTGGAACCAGGAACGCCAGCACCCGGGTGCGCTCGACATGCTGGAGAAAGCGGAAGCCGAGGCCCTTGCCCTCGTGCGCGCCCTCGATGATGCCGGGAATGTCGGCCACCACGTACGAGCGATGCCCGGAGAGACCCACCACGCCGAGGTTGGGCTCCAGGGTGGTGAAGGGATAGTCGGCGATCTTGGGGTGGGCGGCGGAGATGACCGACAGCAGGGTGCTCTTCCCGGCATTGGGCTCCCCCACCAGGCCCACATCGGCGATGAGCTTGAGCACCAGCTCGATCTGGCGGTCTTCGCCTTCTTCACCCGGCTCCCATTCCCGGGGGGCCTGGTGGGTAGAGGTGGCGAAGCGGGCGTTGCCGCGCCCGCCGCGTCCGCCGCGCGCCACCAGCAGGGTATCGCCCGCCTCGAGCACCTCGCCGATGACATTACCGGTGGTGGCGTCGCGTACGACGGTACCGGGAGGGATGGGGAGGTATATGTCCGCCGAGGAGGCGCCGGTCTTGGTGGATCCCTTACCGTGCTCGCCCCGGTCGGCCTTCCACAGCGTGCGATACCGGTAGTCGAGCAGTGTGGCCAGGTTGGGATCCGCCTTGATGTAGACGCTTCCCCCGTGGCCGCCGTCTCCCCCGTCGGGCCCGCCCTTGGGCTTGTACTTGAAGCGCGCGAAGGAGCTGGCCCCGGATCCACCGGTTCCGCCAACCACCCGTACGACAGCACGATCGATGAGCATCAATCTCCCGGAGCCCAGCCCTCGCGCACGCCGCGCCAGAGCTGCTTGATTTTTTTCCACTGATCGAATGAGAGCAGCGGGTTGACGATTGAGAGCACCCCATCGATCTGGCCGAACGTGGCGCCGGCGTTCAGCGCGCCGCGGAGGTGCGAGTGCAGCTGTCGGGGCGCCTCGAGGACGGCGGTCTGTGCCACGGTGCAGAGCTCGCGCAGTTTGAGGTCCATACCGGGACGAGCAAGCGTGCGGCCGTATCCCTCGGTGATCATCCATGAATCAATAGCCGGATGCAGCGCGCGGACACTCTCCCGCAGCTTCCGATAGTTGTCGCCATACACCACTGCGCACAGCTCCTCGCCTAGCCGGGTCCATTCGGCGGCGCGCCCGTAGTCCTGGTCCGGATCGCTGGCCGGAGCGTTCACGCCGCTGTATTTGCGCCAGACCGTAAAGGCGATGAGGGTCCGGGGATACCCGACCATCAGCACGCTTTGCAGCAGCAGCTCCTCGACCCATGCCACGGGGACCTGGGATGAGCGCAGTGGCAGCACCCGTTCCCGGAGCTCCGGCTCGTATCCTTGGGCGATGGCGGCGGCGAACCGCACGAGATCTCGCGCCTGGGGATCGAGGCTGTCCTGTTTCGCCATCATGATACTCAGTTTGGGGATCGGCGCCCGACCGCATTCGCGCGGACAGCTACGGAAAAACGCACCCCAGAGGGGGAGATACAAGGCGTTGGGCTCGCACGACATCCCGAGCAGAGCAAGGGATCGCCCTCCTGTTTAGCTTTCGCCGCGATGCACGCCCCAATCAGCCCGCTCTTCATCGCGATTGTCCTGGCCAGCGTGTTCGCCCCCGCGCGAGCCAGCGCGCAGGCTTCCCCCTACATCCCGCTCGACGACCCCCGGCTGCCGCTGCTGGAGCATCTGATCGCCCGGGGCGAGATCGAGGACCCGTCTCCGATGGTTCGCCCGTTCCGACGCGCCGATGCGGTCCGGGTGCTCGCCGCTGGAGACAGCGCCGGAGCCACCAGCGGCGGGCTCATCACCCGCCTGCGGCAGGAGCTCGAGGACCCGGCTGGAAACCGCTGGCGGATCGAGGGCCGGGCAGGCGCCCAGGCATATACCCACGCCCGCCGGGAGCTGCTGCACCCGGCCGGACCGGACGGGGTGCGTCCCTACGTCGAGCTCCGGGGCGAGGCGACCTTCGGCAACATCCTGCTGGTCACCCGCCCGGTGATAGAGCCACGGCTGCCGCTCGACCCCGATTGGCCCGGACGCCGGAATGTCGATATCGCCGGCCGCGTGGCCGACGCATATCTGAGCGCGCAGTTCAAGTACGGCAGCGTGTTCTATGGCCAGATGGACCGGAACTGGGGACCGGTCGGCCTACCCGGAATACCGCTGAGCAACTACGGATACGAGCGCCAGGGGCTCGCCCTGGAGATCGGCACCCGCACCCTCCGCCTCTCGGCCCTGGCCACCGACCTGCACGACCAGCTCGATAGCCTGGGCCGCACCGTGCATCGTTACTACTTCGTGCATCGGCTCGACGCCGGGCTGTCCCGGCGGCTCGCGCTCGCTCTGTGGGAGGGAGTGGTCCTGTCCGGGGCCGACCGGACCTTCGAGACCCGCTATCGCAACCCGCTCTCGCTCAGCTATCTGGCCAATACCATTGGCCTGGGAGACCGGGGGAACGTGCTCCTCGGCGCCGACGTGCGGTGGCAGGCGTTCGGACGAACTACGCTCAATGCGCAACTGGCCGTGGACGACTTCTGGTATCAGAACCGGCAACGCAACCGGGATCGCTGGGCACTGACGGTCGGCGCGGAAGGCCCCCTGCTCCAGTCCGCCGCGTGGCGCGCGCTCTATACCCAGGTGTCGAGCCTGGCTCTGCGGGCGTTCGACCCGGCGGACAACTTCACCGATGCGGGAGTCGGGATCGGACGGAACTTCAGCGACTACGACCAGCTTTCGCTCCGGGTTACGCTGCCGGTTCGGAGCCGGTGGCTGGTGTCGCCCGAGCTGACGCTGCTGCGCCAGGGCGAAGGCCGGATCAACGATCCCTACCCCGTCCCCGACGCGGCCGGGGTGCTGTCCACGCCATCGCTCTTCATCGGGACGGTCGAGCGCACCTACCGCGCCGCGGTCGGGCTCAGCGGGCGCACCGGTCCACTCGACCTGGCGGCCAATGCCGGCTTCCATCACGTGGTTAACAGCGGGCATCAGGCGGGCCGGACGGTCGATCGCTTCGAAGGCCGGATCCAGGCGACGTTGGGCTTCTCTCGGGGAGGAGTGCTGCCATGAGAAACTCGCCACCACAGCTTACCCGCGACCGCGTGCTTCAGCTGATCCAGCGGATGACCAGCAGTCGCGTCGTGGTGGTGGGCGACATCATGCTGGACCGCTATCTCATCGGCGATACCGAGCGGCTCTCACCCGAGGCGCCGGTGCCGGTGGTCACGGTTCGGGAACGGCACGCGGCGCTCGGCGGGGCCGCCAACGTGGCCGCCAACGTCATCGCGCTCGGCGCCCGTTGCCTCCTGGTCGGCGCCGTGGGCGACGATGCCGATGGGGCCGCTATCCGCCAGGAGCTGGCGGTGGCCCGGCTGGAAGATCGCCACGTGCTCACCATCGCGGGCCGGCCCACCACCTCCAAGACCAGGATCATCGCCCGGTCTCAGCAGATCGTACGGATCGATGATGAAGTGGACACCCTGGTGGAAGGAGCCGACCTGGCCCGGCTGACCGCCGCGGCGCGGGAGGCGCTGGCCGACGCCGACGCGCTGCTGCTGGAGGACTACAACAAGGGCGCGCTGCCCCCGGTGCTGATCATGGCAGTGATGGAGGTGGCCAAGCGGAGGGGTATCCCCATCGTGGTCGACCCGAAGTACCGCCAGTTCTTCGAGTACTCCGGGGCGACCGTCTTCAAGCCCAACCGCCGGGAGCTGGAATCCGCGCTGGGCGCGGCCGTGGACCTGCAGAACGGGAACGCCCTGCCGGAGGTGCTCACCCGCCTCAAGGTGGACAACCTGCTGGTGACGCTCGGCGCCGAGGGCATGGTGCTGGTGACCAAGGACGGCGGACTGATCCAGATCCCCAGTATCGCTCGCCGGATCTACGACGTCTCCGGCGCCGGCGACACGGTGACCGCCTGGCTGGGCACGGCGCTCGCCGCCGGGGCCTCGATTCGCGAGGCGGCCCAGCTGGCCAACTATGCCGCCGGTGTGGAAGTGGGAAAGCCGGGGGTGGCCACCGTGTCACCCGAAGAGGTACTGGCGGCCCACGAGGAGCGGTTCGATCAGATCGGGAAGCTGCGGAGGGGGGGGTTGATCTAGGCTATTGGCTATTGGCTGTTGGCAAAGCTCGGCCCGAATGGTCCACGCCGACTGGGCTGATTGATTGTTGAGGATTAGCGGTCACAGATCAATAGCCTCCCTACACTTCCACCCCGGTCCCAAACCCCAGCCACACCCGCCAGGTCTCCTTCACATCCATGATGTAGCTGCCCAGCCGCCCAGCCGCCTCGGCGTGAGCCGGCCCTAGCTCCACCGCGCCCGATTCGGCCATCCGCTCGCGTACCCGGTCCGGGCATTCACTGAGGGCCATCTCGCTCAGTCGTTCCTTACTCCAGGACTTGGGCGCGCGGACCCCGCATTGGGCCAGAAACCCGAGCAGATCCCGCCGGGTCCAGCCGGCGAGCCAGGCGGCCGCGTCACCGGAGGGGACGACCAGGCCGCTCTGCAGGATGAGCCGGCACGATTCCTCGACGTCGAGCCCCCGCCGGCGGGTCTCGATGTGGCTCAAGCTGGCCAGAGTGCGGGGGATGCCCGGATCGGCGCTCAGGTGGCGCAACGCGTCCACGGCGTGCGCTCGGGAGCCGAGCGGCAGAGTGGCCAGGACGTTGAGCATGGAGTGGAAACCGGGGTCGATCGGAGGCACCGGAGAGTGGATCGCATCGAGGGCCAGGGGAGACCAGCAGGCCCAGTAGTCCATCCCCTGCCCCATGTCGCGGACGAATTCGTTGCGGCGCTCAACCAGAACCGGCGCGCGAGTGATCCGTAATGCGTGAGGGGCCATCACCGCGGCGGCGAAATCGGCGGCCTCCCCCGCCATGATGAACCCGGAGAAGGTCTCGTGCGCCGCCAGCATGACCAGCATCACCCGAAGATCGAGATAGGCCTCGGCCGTGCCGCCGGCGAGATATTGTGACAGCGGCGCGGACATCACGGCCCGGGCCAGGTCGCTGTATTGCCGCTGGATCTGCTCGCCGGCGCCCTCCATGGCGGGATTGGCACGACGCACCCGCCACAGGTACTCACCCAGCCCATCGGCTTCGTGGCGGCGCACCCGCTCCCTCAGCCAGGGAGAGAAATCGGCGCATGGCACTGAGGTCGAGGGATTGTGGGTCCGGGACAGACAGCGGAACTCGCGATGGCCCCGGCCGGCGGCAAAGCTCAGCAGATCGGAGGAGGTTGGATCGTCGGCGATGAGAACGGCCGATTCTCCGTACGGCCCAAGTGTCAAAATAGTATCCAGTTTAGGAAGCCCTGGAATGTTTTCCGGAACCGGCAAATCGGCAAGGGGGGATTTTGCGGTGCTGGAACGGTGAGCTCGGGTTGTCCCAGCACAGACCGGACCATGGATGAACAGCGCGCGCGCCGGCCGGAAGCATACCCTTGGGAGGAAAGCCCGAGTTCGGCCTGGGCGACGGCAGGGGAAGCTGTATGTGAATATTGAGGACCAGGGCGTCCTGGCGGAGGCTGAGGTATGGGCGATGAGGGGCTCGAACCCCCGACCTCGCGCATGTGAGGCGCGCGCTCTAACCAACTGAGCTAATCGCCCGAGTCGTTCGGGACGGGGATACTAAACAGCCTGGCCCGGGGAGGGCAAGCCGGAGGGTCAGTCTTCTTCGATCAGGATGGGCTGCGAATCCACCTGGGCGAACCTCCCCGCAGTGAAGGCGAGCATCACGCTGGCTCCGACCGGGCCGTTGACCCGCAACTCCTCGAATTTGGCTCGGCCGTTCGAATTGGTGGCGCGGCTCAGGATACCTCCGAGAGCTCCGCTGCCGGAGGCAATCGCGGCGCTGACGGTAACTCCTGAACGCGTAAGCGTCACACTGGCCGCGTCGCGAAGCTCTATGTGAGGCTCGGGTTGCAGGCGCCGACCCCTCTGTGTCCGGCTTGGGGGTTGGGTGACTAAGCCGAGTACGCCGGCCGCCGGCGGGGGGACCGTCACTGGCTGAGTGGCCTGTGCGGTCGCACCATTATTGTCGGTGACCGTGAGGGTTACCGGGTAGGTCCCCGTAGCCGGAAACGTGTGCGAGGGAGGGTCTCCGCTCCCCGTCCCTGCGTCTCCGAAGTCCCAACTCTGGCTCACGATGCTGCCGCCGGGATCACTGCTGCCGCCAGAGTCGAAGGAGCAGGTCAGGTCCGTGCAGGTGAAAGTAAACGCCGCCGTGGGAGGCGAGTTGACCGTATGCGGCTCTGTATCTGAGCTGCCATTGAAGCTCGCATCGCCGGGGTACGTCGCGGTCAGGGTTCGGGGACCTGTGGTGGTCAGGGCTAGGGAGCAGCTACCCGAGCCTCCCGCGAGGTCACCTGTGCAGCTCTCGAAGCCGTCGCCCACGGTGACTGTGCCGCGCGGCGTCCCCGATGTCGAGATGACGGTGAAGGCCACCGTGAACGCTTGGTTTGGATTCGAGGGATCTGGGTCGTCACTGTTAATGGTGGTCGTGGTGCTCGCCGGCGGCGGCGCCGTGGGGTGGGCGTCATGCGTCTGGCTGCCTACCGCTCCGCCATTATCGGTGACAGTCAGGGTCACCTGGTAGGTACCGGCCCCCGCATAGGTGTGGGAAGCCTCCGCCCCCGAGCTTCCGTCCCCATAGTCCCAGCTCCGGCTGACCACGGTTCCGTCGTCATCGCTGCTCTTGTCCGTGAAGCTGCATGTCAGATTGGTGCAGGCAACGTCGAACTCGGCCTTCGGCGCCTTGTTCTGCGGCGCTTTCGGATTGACGGTGTCCTCGGCGGTATCGGTCGACCCACCGTTGTCGGTCACCGTCAGGATCACCCGATAGTTGCCCGGCGCCGCGTAGGTATGCGACGGGTTGAGCTCATTGTCGGTGCTGGTTCCGTCACCCCAATCCCAGTGCCGGCCGGATATGGAGCCGTCGTTGTCACTGCTGCGGTCGGTGAAGGAGCAGGTCAAACCCTCGCAGTGCCAGTTGAAATCGGCGTGCGGCGGGTTGTTCGGCCGGGATACGGTATGAGACGCCGTGCCCGCGCTGGGCGAAAAGCCGGGGCCGCCGGAATAGGTGGCCGTGAGGGTCCGGTCGCCTACCGTAATGAGGCTGAGCTGGCAGCTCCCGCTACCTCCGCTCAACTCGCCGGTGCAGTTGGCGGACCCTCCACTCACGGTCACCCTGACGCTCCCCGCCGGCGTGCCGCCGGTCGAGGCCACCTGGAAGCTCACGGTGAAGTTGGAACGGCTGACCGACGGGTCGGGGTCGTCGGCGGTTATCGTCGTGGTGGTGGTCGCCGGCGGTGGCGGCGGGGCCTGGGTCACGGAGTGAGGCTCGGTGTCCAAGCTCCCGCCGAGTCCCGGTTCCCCGGAGTAGCTCGCCGTAAGCGTCCGCGTTCCCGCAGTGGTCAGGCTTAGCTGGCAGCTGCCGGAGCCGTTGGCCAGCGGCCCGCTGCAGCTCTGGACCCCGTCGCTGACCGTGACGCTGCCGGTTGGGGTGGGACCCTGAGAGCCGACCGTGAAGCTCACGGTGAAGGGCGCGTCCACCCCCGACGGATCCGGGGAGTCGCCCGTGATGGTGGTGGTGGTCCCGATCGCCTGGAGGTCGACCTCGTTCGAGGTGACCTGGGCATAGCCCGGGGCCGTGAAGACCAGGGTGCGGGGTCCCGGACCGCCGGAGATGGACAGGTCGGTGAAGGTGGCCCGGCCGGAGCCGTCGGTGGCCACCTGCCTGGTTCCGCCGAGCTCGCCTCCGCCGGAGCCGATGATAGCCGTGACCTGGATGCCGGCCTGGGCTGCGTCGTTGCCCTGGGAATCACGCAGCTGGAGCACCGGCTGCCGGGAGAGCGGGGTGCCGTTGCGCGCGGACCCTGAAGGCTGGGTCCGGATCACCAGCGAGGCCGGCGCACCCGCGGTGGCGGTGGCCCGGAAGGTGGCCACACCCACGCCCGACACCACCGCGTCCAGCCGCTGCTGCCCCAGGGTGCCACCCAGCGTCCACCTGGCCGAAGTGCGCCCGGAGCCGTCGGTGGTGCTGATCTCCGGAGCGACCGATCCTCCGCCGGTTGCCACCACCCAGCTGACGGCGGTCTGGGGTACGCCGTTGCCGTCGGAGTCGATCAGCTGCACCACTAGGTCGGCCGGCAGCAGCGCGCCCGCCTCCCCGGTCTGGTCGCCGCCGGACAGTATGACCAGCCGCGAGGCATCGCCTGCGATGGCGGTGTGGACGAAAGTGACGGGTGAGCCCGCCAACCCCTCCGAGCTGGCCACGGCGGATTGCTGTCCCACGGCCGGACCGAGCACCCGATCGACCCGGGACCGCCCGTCCCCATCGGTCTCCACCAGGTCCGCACTGACGCTGCCACCGCCCACCGCGGCCCAGCTGATGGGCACCCCGGCCACCGGGTTCCCGAAGCCATCGGTCACTTCCACCACCAGCCGGTCGTCCAGGGGCAAGCCGACGTGGCCGGTCTGGTCCTGCCCCGCCACGGCCGCCATGGTGTTGGCGTTCTCCGGCAGGGCGGTCGCGCTGAACGTGGCCTGGATCGGGGCACCGCCCGCGCCTCCGACCACCCGGGCCTGGCCGGTCTGCCGCCCGATGGTTGTCCCCAGCACCAGCTGCGCCTCGGCCCGGCCGTTGGCGTCGGTGGTCTTCTCCTCCGGCACCACGGCGGCCCCGGCGCCCGCCGAGCTGAACTCGAAGGCCACCGTGGCTCCCGCCACCGTCAGGCCCCGGGAATCGGTAACCTCGACCACGAGCGGGTTGCCCAGCGGCTCACCCACCCGGCCCCGTTGATCGTCGCCATCCACCACCGCTATCGATGCCGGCTCCCCGCCGGGAAGCACGATGTCACCCCCGCCGCATCCGGCGAGCAGGATCAGGGACAGGGCGATGGCCGCTGGGGAGGTCGGACTGAGGGGCACACGCTCCCGGCCGGAGAGCAAGCCGAAGCGGGAACTGAGGCAGGGGGGACTGCGCACGGTTGCGACTCTCGAGACGCCACGAGGAGGCGTCAGATCAGTTGGCACTATGAAAACGGTCCCGGGGCGGCGTTACCCCGGCCGGTCAGGAAGAATATATAGCGCGGGACAAGAGGGAGGTGACGGCGGTTACAGGGGCGCGGATAGCGTGGGAGCGGGCGTCACGAGTACCGGGTTGAGTGTAAGTGACCGGCGGATGACCGGAAGTGCCGGCGGACTGGCCGAAAGCAGCAGGGGACTGCCCGGAAGCAGTGGGGGACCGCCCCAAAGTGGCCGGGAATCGGGCGGGCTACTCCCCTCGATCATGGAGGCGACGCTTCCTGCCCTCATTCGGGCCAGCGACCGGCTCCGCAAATCTGCCTCGCCGGCGGTAGGCCATGACTGTGATGCCGACGCAGATGAGCAGCGCGGG
>JBDTTD010000069.1:0-11279 GCA_039930805.1 Gemmatimonadales bacterium
GCCCTCCACGGGCGTCTCGCCCTGGCTGGCCTGCACGACGAGGGGCGCTGTGAGAATCTGGCTGGTGAACCCTTCCTGGTTGTTCCCCGATGAAATGGACAAGTCAGTCGGACTCACCACCTTGAAGGGGCTCAAGCTGGGTGCCCTGCCGCCGATCGGCGGCGGAAGCGTGCCTAGCGTGGCCGCGTTGAGCGCCTCAGGCAGGAATAAGGCTCGCGTAACAGGGCCGAGGTAATGCCCAGCCGTCCTCCACGCCGCATTGGCGATGCCAGGCAACCCCGGGCCAAAGCCCCCGATGACAGTGGGGGTGGGCGCCAAGTTGCCGCATTTCAACGCGGCCACCAGATCGGGGTGACCAGCCAGGTCCACGGGCTCGAGGATCTCAAACGGTGGGCCGGCCACCGGGTTGTGCCCGATCCGCCTGTTGGCCGGATAGGTGACGAAATCACTGTTGAGGAGACAGAACGCGACTATAGCAGACTGACCGTTCTGGAGAACGTGATTGCCCGAGGTGTTGATGGCGTTGTAGTCAAAGCCGGGCGGGAACTGGCTGCCACTGAAATTGGTGAGAAGAAAGTTGTCCGGGTTCCGCGAGACCACGATGGTGGTGGGCTCGCTAAAGGAGCCAGGCTGCAGTTCGATGAGAGCGACGCCGCTGGTGGTTTTGACGAGAGTGGGGCTGGTCGAGCTCGGGTCGAAGAACCCGACCCCGTAATCGGGACCGAGGTTGGTAGCCGGCGGGCTGGAGAGCCCGACGCCGGCGAACATCGTAGTGATCAGCAGGCTCCGATCTGCGTCGGTGCCGATCAACCGGCCGTCTTGGAAGTTCCGGTTCATCCAATCTACAAAATCGACGACGCCTTTTTGCGCTTCACGCGGATGGCAGGTGTTCCAGAAGAGGGCGATGATCCCGGCCCGCGCGAGGGCCTCGATCCGCAGCTTGCCGGACGGGAAGACCTTGAGGATCAGCCCCGAGACCTTGACGATGGGAAACAGTACCGCGGGCCGGCAAGTGGACAGCGCTTCGGGCGGTGGAACGGTTGGTTCGTTGGGCGACTGGGTCTGCTCGCTACAGGCGGCAGCCAGGACGAGCGTCCCGCAAAGGGCGGCGAGGGTGAGGCGGCGCATTCCGGTAATCTCCCTTAAGGGCCAACGCCCGAACTGACCACCCCGCCAGACAGAAACGTACAGGCGGAGGCGCACTCGCTACTGCATTTCATTAGTTTGGGGAGTGGTCCGGCACCAATATGCAACAGGTACCACACATGTCCAGCCCCCTCCCGACCTACCTGCCGAAGACGAGCGTCTTGAACCGTGGTTCATCCTCGATGCTCCGGAACCACCAAGGCATCATTTGCGCGGTATCAGCCAGCCCGGCCCGGCGCTCCGGGTTCGCTGCCAGGTAGCGCTTGAGCGCCTCGAATGCCTGGTCCTTGTCGCCCCGGAGGATATGTACATAGGTCTCGCTGTAGGCGAGATCCTGGTTGGGATCGACATCCGGGCCACCTCGGGCGTGTTGCGCTACATGTCCCGCACTGTCGGCCAGCCCGGCCCGAGCAAGCACCATCGCCACGATCATGCGCGCCTCTCGAGCATCGTACTCCTGCCGCCCCACGGGGGAAAGCTTCGGAAGGCTGTCGGCGAGTCTCCAGGCCAGTTTGACGTCAGGCTCCTTGGCTTTGGTACTCATCACCCAAAGCTGACATTTGGTAAAGTTGAAGTCGTTGGGGAATCTCCGCGCTCCTTCCTGGCACCAATGGGCCGCCTCTACGAACTGAGCCAGATCGTAGGAAGCTACAAATAGGCGGTTGATGACCTGGGGCGCATCTCTGAGATAGGCATCTGCCTCGTAGGCCCGCAGCCCCGCTAACTTCGCCTCGGTCTCCCCTCTGGTGTTGCCGTACAAATGGCTCAGGATCGACCAGGAGCTGGCTTGGGACGGCCGGATTTTTACCGCTGTTTCCAGATCCTTTTGGGCATTGTCCAGTAGCCGTTTAGCCGCCGACGCATCGGGCTCGAGATTGAGCAACCAACCCCAGTACTGTAGAGTGCCCCGTAACTCCAGGCCATCAGGGTTCTGGGAGTCCAACACCAGCACCTGCGCCGCAAACTTCTTACCCTTGTCGATCCAGGGCCTTGCTGCTATCCCGTCGAACCCAACCAGACGGGAACGCCGGTAGGCCACTGCCCCTCGACCCACCAACGGCTCGGTCCATGTTGAATCAGCGGCGTGGGCCCGGGCATACAACGAATCCGCCAGATCGAACCCCCGGGCTGCGGCGGCCGTGGTGTCTTTCTTCTCGACCAGTGCTTCGGACTGCCTGCGGGCTTCTTCTGCACGCTGGACCAAGGCCCAGGCCTGCACACTTCGTGTCCGATTCCGCTGTTCTCGCAGCCGGATCTCCTCGCCCAGGCGCTCGCGAATCAGGTTAGCCACCCTCTGCGTCAACGTATCCTGAATCCCGAGAAGATTGCTCGCGGGTTGCTCAAAGCTCGCCCGCGCGAACTCGGCCCCGCTGGAGCCGTCGACCAACCTCGTGGTTACGCGCAGGCGTCCCTTCTCCTGCTCAACGGCCCCAGTGACCAGGGTGCCGGCTCGCAACGCCCGCGCGACGCTGTCCCGGGAAATGGTATCGCCGCGGAACGGTCCCACGCCACCTTTGGATATGACGTCCAGGCCTTGAACCTGATCCAGTTGCTGGATCAGCCCCTCGGTCAACCCATCTGCCAGGTATTGAGACGAGTCTCTACCGCCCTCGTTCTGGAAGTAGAGGACCGCGATCCGGTGAGGGTCGAGGTCGCCGGTAATCGCCCCCGATTCAATCAGAGGTCGATTCAAGACCCGCCAAGCTCCCAGTCCCGTACCCGTTAGCAGCGCGAGCCCAACCGCCGACATGGCCCAGAACCGCGCGCCACGCCCGGTGGAGGCCGCAGGTTTCTTGACTCCGCGCGGCGTGGTCCGCCGGATCGCCTGCATGGAACGAGACGAGGTGCGTCGGGCAGCAGGGCCCAGGTCAGCCTCGCACAGGGCGTCGGCGAACTCCCGAACTGAGGGGAACCGGTCGGCCGGGGTCTTCTCCAGGGCCCGCATGACCGCGTCCTCCAGCTCATCCGGAATCGAGCGCCGGACGACCTGGAGACTGGGTACCGCCTCCATGGATTGCCGAGCCAGAATGGCCATGGCGTTGGGGCCATCGAAGGGGGGCTGCCCCACCAGCATCTCGTAGCAGACACAGGCCAGGCTGTACTGGTCGGCCCGACCGTCGAGACGCTCGCCGCCGAGCGCCTGTTCCGGGCTCATGTAATGGGGGGTGCCCACCGCCATCCCGGTCTCGGTCAGCTTGTCCCCGCCGGCCTCGCTGACCGCCCGGGCAATGCCGAAGTCGGCTACCAGCGCATGTCCCGCTTGAATCAGGACATTTTCCGGCTTGATGTCGCGATGGACGACTCGGTGGGTATGCGCGTATTGCAGGGCGTCGGCGATCTCGCAGGTGAGCGCGACCGCGTCAGGGAGAGGGAGTTGCTCCTCCCGGTCGAGCCGCGCCCGGAGCGACTCACCCTCGACGAACGGCATGACGTAATAGAGGAACCCGGCGGCCTCGCCGGAGTCGTACAGGGCCAGGATGTTGGGGTGCTGGAGGTGGGCGGCGACCCGGATCTCGCGCAGGAAACGGTCGGCGCCAATGGAGGCAGCCAGCTCGGGACGGAGAACCTTGATAGCCACCGGACGGTCATGCCGGGAGTCGCGCGCCAGATACACCGTGGCCATGCCGCCCTGACCGATCAGGCGCTCTACAGCGTAACGCCCCTCCAGTGCGGAACGGAGCGAGTCAAGCAGATCGGCCACGGGGGTGCCTCAAGGCGGGGAGGACGTTCCAACATACGGCAATTCCGGGTGGGTGGCTACCCTAGGGCACTGGCACCGCCGCCAGCGCATCCCGCATGGCCGCGGCGGAGCGCCAGCGGTCTGCGGGGCTCTTGGCCATTGCCTTCGCGATCCCTTTCGCCAGCTCCGGCGGGGTATCACCTCGCAGCGTCCTGACGTCCGGTGCCGGCTGGGTGAGGTGGAGCTGAAGTACCACCGCCTCATTGCGATGCATGAACGGCGGCTGTCCCGCCAGACACTCGAACAACACGCAGCCCACCGAGTAAACGTCGCTCCGGTGATCGATATCGGCCAGGGCGGTTATCTGCTCCGGGCTCATGTAGGTTGAGGTCCCGACCGCTATCCCCGAGCGGGTGAGCTGGTCGGTACCGGACGCAATGACTGCTCTGGCAATGCCGAAGTCGAGCAGCACCGCTCCTTCAGCAGAGAGCACGATGTTGGCCGGCTTTACATCGCGGTGGATGACGCCGTGGCTATGGGCGTGATCGAGGGCCTCCAGCACGTCACACGCGATTCTCAGCGTCTCGGGGATGGGGAGGCAGCGCTGGGCATCCATCCGCTCCCGGAGAGTCGCCCCCTCCACAAAGCTCATGACGTAGTAGACCAGCCATTCGCGCTCACCGGAATCGAGAATCTTTGCGATGTGGGGATTGTCCAGCTTGGACGCGATCTGGATCTCGCGCAGGAAGCGGTCGGCCGCGACGCTGACCAAGAGCTCGGGATGAAGGATCTTAAGGGCCACCTGCTTGCCACTCGGATCCCGGGCCAGGAATATCCGGGCATTCCCGCCCTTCCCGATTTCGCGATCGACCTCGTACCGCCCGGTAAAAGCTTGGCGCACCAGCGCCAGCATATCGCGCCGGATGAGGTCCTCCTGTGCAGGGATGAGTCAATGGTACCAACTACCCCGCGCTTCGCAAGTCGGAAAGGCAGCCCTTACAGGAGAATGTCGCTGCGGATCCCCCGGCGGATAGTCCACCATAGTGCACCCCAAGCGTTGGAATTCCTGAGGGTAACGCTTGCCCTGCCCGTCATGCCTGGCCGCAATCCGTGGCCGGCCGGAAGGTACAGTCGCGCCTCGACAGTCCGGGGTGATGCTGTTGCGGATATGGAGGTCACTACTGCATTTACGGGCGCATCGAGGGTGGCATCCGGCAACAGCCGGGCGGCCGACCCACCCCGGACCATGGTGCCACCGGCGCCCTGCAGAGCGATCCGGATCTCTACGGAATCGAGCTCCCCGACCTGAAGCACGGGGGCGCCATTGGCCACCCAACGGCCCACCAGTTCCTGAGGTCGCGGGGTGATGACGACGCCGCCTCCCAGTGCCCGGATCCGGAGGGCGTCGACTCTCTGGCGCAGGCCGGCGAGCCGGGCCTCCTCGCCCAGGCGCTCCGCATCGATCTGGGCCAGCTCGTCCAGACGGCCCTGGCTCCGAGCCTGAGCCGAACGCGCCGCCAGCGAGTCATTGAGCCTCCCACTGGCGATGAGCTCCCGCTCCAGTTGAAGGTTCCGGATCTGCAGCAGCGGAGACCCGGCCGCCACCCGAGTGCCCTCCAGCACCTGAACTCTTTTGATGATGCCGCTGTCGGGGGCCGTCAGGACCATCGAGTGTACTGGAGCGGCCACGAACGGTCCGGAGATGGTGATGGGCCACGGCAGCAATACACCGAGAAGGATGATCGCGGAAGCTGCGACAATGAGCCGGTTCCGCCAGGGTCGTCCCCCCCAGGCCGCCCGGTGTTGTTGCACGGCCATCCTCGCGGTCTGGAGCACTCCGCGGACCGGCTCCCGAAGCATCAGGAAGACACCGGCCAGGAAGACGACCAGCCCCAACGACCCCAGCCACCTGGTCAGCCAGCCGAAGGTGGCGGCGGCGAAGAAGGAGAGGATAAGCAGGATATAGACCGACGCCAGTCCTCCATAGATCAGGAAGACGCGTTGCTCCCGCTCGTCCGCGGCCGGCTTGGGGATGTCAAGACGGAAAACCCGGGCCTTGACCAGCCAGCTCAGGTGAGCGAACGCCCGCTGTCGCAGGTTGGGAACTTCCAGGTAATCGCTCAGCGCGTAATAGCCGTCGAGCGGGATCAGCGGATTGGCATTCATGAATACGGTCGTGATCCCGCCAATCAGTACCGCGGCGAACGCGACCTCAGACACTGCCGTGCCCGGAGTCGCCGCCCACCAGACGATCGCGGCGATGCTGGCGATGACCAGCTGGATCCAGGATCCGGCTGCGGTCACCCACAATCGGGCCCGAAGCTCGGGGAAGGTCCAGGCGTCGTTCACGTTGCAGAAGAAGGCGGGCTCGAAGTAGATCAGCATGGCGCCGATCTCGTGGACCTGCCCCCCGAAGTACTTGCAGGTCAGCCCGTGGCCCAGCTCGTGGATGACGATGATCACGGTGCCGGTAAGCCACAGGATTGCCAGGGACCCGAGCCCTACGTTCAAGGTGTAGAGGTCGGCCAGCGCCTTGGAGAACTCCTCCCACTTGAGCCCCAGCACCAGCAGGTACACCGCGAAAAGCGCGACCGATATGACCAGGAAGCCGCGGGTGAAGAAGAAGCGCAGCCGAGGCAGCCAGCGGTCGAACAGCTTGTCCGGGTCTCCCACCGACCAGCGAAGCCGCATCAGGTCGCCCTGAAAAACTCCACTGCCGAGCCTGCGCTTCCGCTCGGCGCGGAGCCGTTCCATTTGAAGGACCGAGCGCTCCCCCAGTGTCCGCTCACAGAGTCCCATCCCGCTCAGCTTGGCCGCAAACGCCTCCACTCCGGCGGGCGAAACCCGGATCCCGTCGTCGGCCAGCGTCGCAGCTGCTTCGGCAGGCGTGACTTTACCGTCGAGGGTCTGCATGACCATGATCTCGACGGGACGAAAACGGAAATACTTCCGCGACTGGGGGTCCTTGACGATGTAGCTCTGTTCCCCGCGGTAGGTTTGCTCTACCAGTACGAGGTCCGGGCGGAGCTTGGCGCAGCGACTCACGGCCGGTTCCGGATGACCTTTTCGCCCGGTGCGAGGCCGCTCACAACTTCGACCCGGTCGCCGCCCATTTCACTGCCCAGGGTGAGCGCGCGGAGCGTGCTGCGGTCGTCCGACCATACCAGAGCATAGCCATCGTCATCGACTGCCGTCCTGGGGATCGTGATGACATGTCTCGGCTCCGAGCCGAGCCGAACCGTGACGCTGCTGCCCGGCGTGAGCCGGTGGCCGGGGCTCAGCTGAAGGACGATCTCCCGGGTGCCGCTTGCCGCATCGATCATGGGTGAGGCTCGAATGATTCGAGCCGGGGCGGTGGCTCCGCCATGGCCAACCACCTCGGCGCCGGCTCCGATGCGGAGGCCTTCGGCGGCTGCCTCGGGCACATGCACCACGGCGAGGAGGGGGCCCAGCGCGGTCACCCGAAAAAGAGTATCGCCCGCGGCCACCAGCCGGTGGAGACGGGCCTTGCGGCCGGTGACGACGCCCGAGAATGGGGCGACAATCCTGGTCAGCTGGAGGTCGCGTTGGGCCTGCCGGAGCCGCAGTATGGCTTCACGATGCTCGAACTCCATCCGCTCCGAATCGGCGACGGTGGCAACTCCAGCGGCGTTCAGGGCCCGCTGCCGCTCCAAGGACTGCCTGGTGTTGACGGACTTCTCCTCCGCCTGCGCCAATGCGATGCGCTGATCGACGCTCTCCAGCCGAGCCAGAGGTTGCCCGGCGGAGATCCGGCTCCCGAGGTCTACCATGATCGACTCGACTACACCGGGGGAGCGCGCGTAAATCGCCGCATCGCGCTCAACGTAGAGCTGCGCCGGAAGCGCGAGCGGAATCTCTACCGTGACGGTGTCGGCGGAAACGATCGATGGCTGCGAAGCCGCTCCCAGGGACCCGGTTTCGGTACCTGACCTCCCGGATGGGGCACCCGAGCCCGGACTGCAACTCTGAATCAGTATCAGGACCAGAAAGCCGTGTCTTAGCCCCATAGTTTCCACCAGAACAGTCGGAGCCATCGCGCGGGCGCCCGAACCAGCCGATCGATCGCGCTGGCCGGGTCGGTAAGTACCCTGGCGTGGGCCGCCATTTGAGGTTTGAGGATGCCATCTTCGTTGCTCACCGAGGCCCGGACGGGATAGTGAACTACCGGCCCACTATCGGCCGGCAGCTGTCCGACCGAGGTGACTCTGCCGGCAAAGGTGCGCTGCGGCAGCGCGTCTACCCGCAGCCGAATCTGCTGCCCCGGTCGAACCCGGCTCACGTCACGCTGATCGACGCCGAACTCGAGCTCGAGCGAGTCAATGCGTCCCACCGTCAACAGGAGATCTCCTTCCTCCAGAGAGGCGCCGACCCGCTCCTGCAGGTGGGGCGTCAGCACCGTGCCGGCGATCGGGGCCCGCATCGAGGTAAGGCCGATTTCCTCATCCAGCAGCTGGAGCTCCTGGCGGAGGGCCTGGCCGCGAACCCGATGGAGCCTCTCTTCGGCAGCATCGCCGCGACTGGCGGCTACTTCCGCCTGCCGATCCGCGGCCGCGATGGCGGCTGCGCCCGCCGCCCTATCGCTTGCCAGGCTAGTGGAGCGCAGCGATGCCAATGGAGCACCGCGGATGACGGAATCTCCTTCCCTTACCAGGATCCTCTCAACCACCCCAGGCACCAGCGCCCGCACCGGCGCCAGGGCCATGGGCCGGAAGGCCGCCTCGTTGCCGACTACCCGAAGCGGCCAACGAACGAAGAACGACGCCGCCAGAAGCGCGAGTGCAACACCGCCATAGAGCTGCAGCTTCCGCCGGGGGACGGCCAGAAGCGCCCGCTTCCTGGCGGCGAGCGCACCGAGCGCATCCACCATGGGGACCTGGTGATAGAGCTGCGCGTTCCGCAGGGCTACGGCGGTCTGGTTGGCTAGAATAGCGGCCACTTCCAGCTGAACCGCGGTGGCGAACTCGGCGATGCCGGCCTCGAACACCAGCACACCCAGCACGCCCTCCTCGTCCTTCAGGGGAAGATAGAGTCCGCTCTCTACCCCATCCGCTTCCAGATCAGCCCCGAAGATGGTGACGAACATTCGCTCAGCATCGGAGGCGGGGTCGGTCCGATCGCACAGGTAGAGCTGCTCCCCCCGGCCAGCCGCCCAGGACGCCCGGGCAATGAGATCCTGGAGTTTGGGATCCTTGGGGTCCACTTTCTCCTGGCCCGCTACCGCCCGGATTTCGCACTCACCTTTCTCATACAAACCGACGGCGCCGCGGTCGAAGCTGAGCGCCCGGGAGGCCAGGTTTACCACCGACCGGAGGACCCGATCCAGGTCGAGGGTGGCGGTGATCTCGCGGCTGATTTCGAGCAGGAGGGCAAGATCGCGGGCTCGCTTCTCGACGGTGTGCAGCTGGGCGTTCCGGAGGGCGGCGGCGGCGCTGGAAGCCAGCCCTTCGAGCAGCTCACGATCCCGCTCGTCGAAGACCCCATCCCCAGTGAGCTTGTTCGAGACCTGGATCGCCCCAACTGTGACGCCGCCCGCGACCATGGCGGTCGCCATGACCGTGGTGGCCAGCATCTCCGCCGAGTCCACCCGGGGCTCGTATCGGGGATCTTCCAGCGCACGGGTAACAATCGTAGTCCTGGGCCGCTGAGCCACATCTCCAATGAATCCGGCTCCGACGGGCACCTGTGCCCCAACCAGCTTGTGGCCGGCGCCGCCTTCGGCTAGCCGGCAGCGCAGGATGTCGCCCTCAGCGATCCAGAGCGACCCGCCCTCGGCACCCAGCGCTGCCAGCACCCGCTGAAACACGCGGGGCAGGAGCTCGTCGAAATCCAGGGACGCGCTGAACTCCAGGCCGATGGAATGCATCAGCCTGAGACGTTCTATCTCCTGGCGCAGGTCATCCGCGGACGCGGTCGGGGCGCTGAAGGTCTCGGGCATGGCTGGTTGAGGAGGCTACCCCCGGTTTGGTCGGAGGGTAATGCAGGTATACACTCCGATTCCGGGTACCGATAGGGTCCCGGAATCGGGGTGTTCAGGCAGAGATCGAGCTCTTTAGAGCTTAGGAACAGCCTTCATGGGCGCGATCCGCTCTTCGAGCTCCTCGACCGACAGCTCGACCGCCTCGGCATCCTTCCCGGTCGCGTTCCGAACCTGGGACTTCTGCTCGTCGGTCAGTTTGATCCGGAACTGCTCCTTGGAATTCGACATGCATCTGCTCCTTGGTGGATGTGACTTGGTAGGGCATCCGTAACCGGGGTTGTCAAGCTTCCCGCCCAGCGTGAAAAACCCGTGAATTAGCGGAAATTGGTGCTGGGCCGCTTCGACGGCGCGATCCGCTCTTCCAACTCTTCGACCGACAACTCGATCGCTTCTGCGTCTTTCCCGGTGGTCTTGCGAACTTGGTCCTTCTGCTCCGGGGTGAGCGTCATCCGGAAGGTCTCTGAGCTGGCCATGATTCCGACTCCTGTTTTGGGGTTGTCTGCTGGAGAACTGAGCGCCAATCTGTCCCCCCGTCGTGAAGCCAGCGTGAAAACCCTCTTGCCCCTTCGTGAATCGGGCGTAGGTTGTGACGGACTGGTCACAAGGTCGTGCTGTGGCGAGTCTCACCCTGACACTGCTCGGTCCGCCGTCCGTCACGCTTACGGATGGGGGGACGATCGTGCCACAGCCAGGCGCCAAGGTACTTGCCCTTCTTACCTACCTCGTGCTCGAGCCGGGTCCCCACAGCAGGGAGGAGTTGGCCGGCCTCCTCTGGGGCGAATCCCCGGAACCGGAAGCTCGTGCCTCCCTCAGACAGGCCCTCAAGCACCTCCGCGACGCGATAGGCGACAACGTGGGCGGCGGCCGTTCCGTGGTGCAGCTGACCCAACCGATCCAATGCGAGGTTCGTGACTTCCGTAAGTTTGCCATCGAGGAGCCTGAGCGCGCGCTCACCACCGAGATCCCCCGGTTCCTGGCAGGCTTCTCGGTCCGGCACGCTCCCCAATTCGATGAGTGGGTCTCCGCTACCCGCAGGGAACTTCTTCAGCAGTACGAGCACGCGCTTGGCACCTTGGCCCGGAAGGAGATGGGGCAATGGCATTGGCGTGAGACCATCGAGCTGGCGGAGCGCTGGCTCAAGTGCGACCCGCTGTCGGATGAGGCGACTCGGCTGGCGGTGGAGGCACGCTACCTGTCCGGTGATCGCGGTGCCGCGATCGCCCGGTTCTCCGAGTACCGCGATGTGCTGGCCCGCGAAACCGGCTGTGGGCCCAGCCGAACCCTGATAAACCTGGCACGCCGGATCGAGACGGACGCGACGCCCCCGACCGCAGGTCCGGTCACCGACGAGTGGTATGCCCGCGCCCCCTCGTTCGAGTCGAGTCTGATCGGTCGCGAGGACGAATGGGCCACCTTGATGAAAGGGTGGCAGGCGGTAAAGCGGGGAGCTGGCCG
>JBDTTD010000070.1:0-11268 GCA_039930805.1 Gemmatimonadales bacterium
CCCGCCGCCAGCAGGAACGATCCCATCGACGCGGCCATGCCCATGCAGATCGTGTTCACCGGCGCCCGCAGGTGCTGCATGGTATCGTAGATCGCCATCCCGGCCGACACGACCCCGCCCGGCGAATTGACGTAGAGGTAGATGTCCTTGTCGGGGTTGTCGGCCTCGAGGAAGAGCAGCTGGGCGATGATGATATTGGAGACATCATCGTTGATCGGCGCGCCGAGAAACACGATGCGGTCCATCAACAAGCGGGAGAAGATGTCGTAGGTGCGCTCGCCCCGGCTGGAACGCTCGATGATATACGGCGGATACAGTGTGGCCATGTTCAAGGCTTGACCTCTTCCACGGTGGACTGCGTGAGGAGGAAGGCGAAGACCTTCTCCTCCGTGATGGCGCGCTCCAGCTCGCCCAGGCGCTTGGACTTCTCCAGCGAGGCGTAGACCTGGCCGGCGGGCACGCCGCGCGCGCTGGCCATGGTGTTGATCCGCTCATCCAGCTCGGCCTCGGTAGCCCGGAGCCCATGGGCTTCCACCAGCGCGTCGAGCGCCAGGTCGCGCTTCACCTGGGTCTCGGCAATCTGGTGAAACTGCTGCTCGAACGCGGGCAGCTGGTCTTCCGGCACCTTGTACATCTCGGCATAGCCGTGCATCAGCCGATGAACCAGCGAATGGGGGGCCTCGATGTTGTTGGCCTCTACCAGCTGGGCGATCAGGTCCCGGCGGACGCCGGTATCGGCCTCCCGGGCGGCCTCGCGCTCCAGGTCCTGCCGGACCGCTGTCCGCAAGGCCTCGAGACTCTCGAAGTCGCCGACCTCGCGGGCCAGCGCGTCGTCCAGCGGAGGTAAATCCTGCCGCTTCACCTCGTGCAGGGCGATTCGCACCTGCCGGGTCTTTCCCCGCCGCGACTCATCCGGATGATCCTCGGGGAAGCGAACCTCGGACTCGGTGGTCTCTCCCGGGAGCAGTGACATGATGCGCTCCTCCAGCTCCGGGATCGTCTGATTGTCGCCCAGGACCAGGTCGTGCGGCTGGGAGGGACCGGCCACGCCGTTCTCGATAGGCGCCACGTCCACCCGAACCATATGGCCCGGCGAGGGCTTGACCCCTTCGACCGGGATCCACGCGGCCTTCTGCTCCTGAATGCGGGCCAGCTGCTCATCGACGGCGCTGTCCGGAACCGGCGCCTCCCGGCGCTCGACCTTGAACCCGCCCACGCGGGCCAGCTTCAGGTCGGGATGGACCTCGACGTGCAGCTCAAACTCTATCGGGCTGCCTTCTTCGAACTTGAGGTTGCGGATGGAGGGGTCGGTGATCGGCTTGAGCGATTCGTTGGTCTTGGCGGTTTCCCAGCTCTCGCGGATCACTTCCTCCAGCACCGTCTGACGGATGGCGTCGCCGAACCGCTTGCGGACGACAGTGTCGGGGGCCTTGCCGGGGCGAAAACCAGGCAACCGGGCCCGCTGGGAGTAGTACTTCAGCGCCCGCGCCTCGGCCTCCCGGACCCGGTCCACCGGTACGGTGACCCGGAGTGACTTCGAGGCGGAATCCTCACTGGTTTTTTCGACTGTGATCTGGCTCATCGTGGGACGGAATCTACCCTGTCGTTGTCCCCAGGGTCAATTTGACCCGGGTTGGTCCACACCGCCCACTGTTGCAGACCGCGCCAATACCCGCAAGATTCTGCGCACCACTGCAGTCATCTCATCCCCCGGAGTGGGTTTGGAGCGCATGGCGACAGTTCTCCTCGTCGACGATGAAAGCGCGATCAGGCGCGCTCTGAGGAAGATCTTCGAGAAAGGCGGCCTCACCGTGAGTGAGGCTGAATCGGGGCGGGGTGCCCTGGAGGCGATCGCGAAGGACAGCGACATCGCGGCCGTGGTGGTTGACTTCCTGATGCCCGATGGCAGCGGGCTCGACTTCTACGACGCCCTGGTGGCCGTCGCGCCGCACCTGAAGCACCGTGTGGTCTTCCTTACCGGTGCGGCACGGGATCCCATGGTGCACAACTCCCTGGAGCAGCGGGGAGTGCCCCTCATCAACAAGCTGGAGGACCTGCAGATCGTTCTCGATGCCGTGAAGCTCGCCCTTTTCAAGAGCAAGCAGTAGAAGCGGCCCGCGAATCCTTCATTCTTGTAAGATTCCTCTCCTCATTTCGACAATCCTGTAGGCAACCGCTATCGCGGTATCGGGTTACGGCCTGCGTAAGCGGGCTCCCGCACCCGGTGCGTGGCATGAGCGTTGCTCCTGGGTGGCGTTCTTTCCACGAGCACGCGCTGTTGCGCGACCGTGACGCTCGTGAGTGGGGAACGCAGTATCCGGCCGCATTGTTCGTGTAATCCCGGCATTGGTCCGGGCCGTTTATGGGAACAGCAAGAGGAGCAGTCATGCACTACCGAAGCTTTGCCACCATCATCTCGTCCGGCGTCATCGGGCTGGCCAGCCTGGCAGGCGCACCGAGCCTGAGCGCCCAGGCGAGATTCGCTGCCGAGTCGAGTTACCCGGCACTACCTCCCACCGAGCTGCTGAGTGCCCTGACCCAATACCGGGCCGTGCGTTGGGCCACCTCGGTTCCCGCGATCCCGTGCTCGCCCGCGCCGCTGACCGAGCGCGTCGGGGTAGAGGCGGAGTACGCCCGGCCGCACGTCGTCCCGCTGGAGGAGGCGTTCGCGGACGCGCAGAGCGTCAAGCGTTCCATGACCTACCGGGCGCGGGCGGTTGCACTGGAGAAGCGCTAATGGGCACGGTGTATATGCCCCAGAGTAAGGCAACGGACAGGGAGGTCGGGATGAGGCGGTATCTGCTGGTGAGCGATTTCGATCAGACGTTGAGCTTCAACGACTCCGGAATCGCCCTGAGCGAGATGCTGGGAATTTCCGGCTTCGTGGAGAAGTGTGCCGGGCTCTCGCGCATGCATCTGGTGCAGCAGGGAGCCGAGCTGGCGTACCTGCTGCTGCATGACCCGGAGTATCGCCGGGTGAGACGGGAAGATCTGCGGCGGGTGGGCAAGCAGATCCGCCTGAAGCGGAACATTCACCTGCTGTCGAGCCTGCTCGAGTCACTCGACGGCTATCAGTTCGAGTTCTACGTCATCTCGGCCGCGCCGGAGGAGGTCATCGTCTCGGCCCTCGAAGGTGTGGTGCCCGCAAATCATATCTTTGGCACCCAGTTCCAGTACCATCCGGAGACGGGTGAGATCCAGTCGATCGTCAAGGTCCCTGCCGGCTACGGCAAGGTGGCCGTGCTGGAGGAGCTTCGGGCCCGTCAGGGTGTGAGCGGGGATCGCCTGGTCTACGTAGGCGACGGCAGCTCCGACGTCCACGTCATGCTGCACGTCAACCGGATGGAAGGGCTGACGATAGCAGTGTCCGAGAACAAGTTCCTCACCCCCATCGCGCGGCGGACGGTGCTGAGCGACGACGCCCTCAGCGTGCTGGTTCCGATTCTGGAAGACATTGCCGGGCTCAGCTCGGCCAGGATCCGGGCCGTGTTTGCGTCCCACGGATTCGTGCTCCAGGAGTGGGACAAGATCCGGACCGATGCGCTCACCATTCGCGACAGCGCGACTCCCTCCGCCGCATAGGAAACATCATACCCATGACCGTAGACATCATCGGATGGATCGCAACCGCAATCTTTGCCGGCTCGTATCTGTGCAAGGACCCCAGGAAGCTTCGGTGGGTTCAGGCGCTGGCTGCCTGCCTGTGGATGGCCTACGGCGCGGTTATCGGCGCCGCGCCGGTGCTGGTGGCCAACCTGCTGGTAGCCTGTTTTGCCGTCTGGTCATCGTTTCGTCCACTCGCCGCCCGGAAGCTGCCCGACCCCTCACGCGCGTAAGCGGTCCGGGTCTATTCCGTACTTCTTCACCTTATAGTTGATCACCCGCTCGGTGCTGCCCAGCAGGCGGGCAGCCTTCGAGCGATTGCCGCGCGTGGTCTTGAGCGTATCCACGATCAGGCTGCGCTCGAATGCGGCTACCGCGCCACCCAGTGAGGTGCTCACCACCGTGCCCGTGGCCTCGGCGGTCTGAAGAGTCGGAGGGAGATGGTGGCCGTGAATGACCTCCCCGTCTGCCATCAGCACCGCCCGCTCGATGGTGTTTTCCAACTCGCGCACGTTCCCGGGCCAATGGTAGGAGGCCAGCTGGTCGATGGCCGGCGTGGAGATCCGCTTGATCGTCTTACCGTGCTCCCGGGCGTACTTCTCCACGAAGTGGTCCGCCAGCGGCAACAGGTCAGACCTCCGCTCCCGGAGCGGAGGGATGAAAATGGGAAAGACGTTGAGCCGGTAGTACAGGTCCTCCCGGAAGTGCCCCTCCTCCAGTGCCGTCTCCAGGTTCCGATTGGTGGCCGCCACCACCCGCACATCCACCTTGACCGGCTCCGTCCCTCCGACCCGCTCAAACTCCCGCTCCTGGAGCACCCGCAGCAGCTTGACCTGGATTGCGGGGCTCAGCTCGCCGATCTCGTCCAGGAAGATCGTTCCCCCGTTCGCCAGCTCGAAGCGCCCCTTCTTGCGGCTCTCCGCGCCGGTAAAGGCGCCGCGCTCATGCCCGAAGAGCTCGGATTCCACCAGCGTCTCCGGCAGTGCCGCGCAGCTGACCTTGATGAACGGCTTCTGGGCCCGGGGAGAGTGGTGATGAATGGAGCTGGCGATCAGCTCCTTGCCGGTGCCTGACTCCCCCCGGATGAGCACGGTGGTGCTGGTTCCCGCCACGCGGGCCATCTCTTCGTACATCTGCCGCATCGGTCCACTGGCGCCGACCAGGGTGGAGAAGTCGTACCGCCGGTGGAGCAGGAAGCGGCCACAGGGCGTGCAATATGGGGTAAATCGTGCAGAACCTGTCGAATCACCTGGATCGAGCTGTAATTGGCGGGTCTCCGGCCGCAGTCGCGCCCCGTGCCAATGCACGTTAGTATGGGGGTAATTCCCTAAGCAGCCGGCTCACCCGCGTCGAATGGCACCATGACCGCCCGCATTCTGGTGGTGGACGACGAACCGATGGTCCGCGCACTCATCGCTCGTGTCCTGAGCGACGAAGGGTATCAGGTAGTAGCAGTTGCCAATGGACGTGCCGCGCTGGAGGTCGCCCAGGCCGCCGACGGCGCGTTCGACCTGATCGTTACCAACAACTACATGCCGGGCCTCAACGGGGCCGAGCTGATTGCCCGGGTGCGGGAAGACTTCCCCACGCTTCCCATTCTGCACATCGACGATCTGACCCGCCGGAAGTCCGCCAGAGAAATCCCCCATGACATCCCCACCGTCTACAAGCCGTTCAGCGTGGCAACACTGCGGGAGGCGGTGCGCAAGCTGCTGGACGGCTGATGAGCGCGACCGCCGCAAAGATGGGCCTGATCGGCCTGCCCCGGCCAATGAAGCAGCTCGCCGCCGAGCGGTGGGACGTGATCGTGGTGGGCGCCGGGCACAACGGCCTGGCCTGCGCCACGTACCTCGCCCGGGCGGGGCGCCGGGTGCTGGTGCTGGAGCGGCGCGACCGGGTGGGCGGCGCCTGTACCCTGGAAGAGACCTGGCCAGGCTACCGGGTCTCGCCCTGCGCGTACGTCTGTGGTCTGCTGCACCCGCTGGTGATCGAGGAGCTGGGTCTGATCGAGCACGGGATGGAGTGGCACCCCGCCGATCCGGGTCTTTTCGTTCCGTTCGACGACGGCAGCAGCGTGCAGCTCTGGGGGGATGATGATTGCGCCGACGACGAGATCGAACGGTTTGCCCCGGGAGATCTCGCCGGCTGGCGGGCAATGACCGAGCTCAAGAAGCGGGTGCGTGACGCTCTTCGGCCCGAGGGGCCTCAGGACGTGTGGATCGGGCGGGCGCCTTCCCGCTCCGAGATCGAGCGCCGGCTGTGCGGCGACAAGGACGCGATCGGACTGCTCTTCGAGTGGTCGATGGTGGAGTTCGTCGAGCGGTATCTGGCCGACGAGCGGCTCCAGCAGTCGCTGCTGGGGCAGGGCGTGATCGGCACCAACGCCGGCCCGCACCGGCCGGGAACGGCCTCCATTCATTTTCACCACGCCTCGGGCCGGATGGGCGGCATACCCGGCATGTGGGGCTATGTGAAAGGAGGCATGGGGCTGGTCTCCTTTCTCCTGTGCGACATAGCCCAGGAGGCCGGCGTGGTGGTCGCCGCGGGGGTGACGGTGAGGCGGATTCTGGCCGGCGAGGGTGTCGAGCTGGAGGGAGGCGAGCGTATCCGGGCCCCGGTGGTGGTCTCGAACGCCGACCCTCGCACCACCCTCCGGCTGCTCGACGGCTCGGCCGAGTCAGGGTGGCGAGCCCAGGTTGAGAGCGTGCCGATCACGGGGTGCACGGTGAAGATCACGGTTGCCCTCGAGGAGCTGCCCAACTTCAGGGCCCGGCCCGGTACGCTGGAGCCGCATCACTACGGCCAGGTCAACACTCCGCTCACCAAGGAAGAGTGGCGGACTAACCACCAGACCGCGCTCGATGGAAACCTGCCGGACCGGCTCTGGACCGAGCTCTACTTCCAGAGCTCCCACGATCCCAGCGTGGCCCCGCCCGGGCGTCACACGATGAGCGTTTTCGCCCAGCCGGTGCCCTACGCGTTCCGGCAGGGCACCTGGGATTCCCGGAGGGAAGAGGTGGCCCGGGTGGCGCTGGCCTCGATCGGCCGCTTTGCCCCCAACATCCCGTCCGCGGTGCTGCACCTGGAAGTCATGGGCCCGCCCGACATCGAGCGCCGGACCGGACTCACCGGCGGTCACATCTTTCAGGGCGAGTGCCTGCCGGAGTACATGTGGGACAGGCGGCTCGCGCCGCGGACCCCGATGGACGGGGTGTACCTGTGCGGGTCGGGAACCTACCCTGGAGGCAGCGTAATCGGAATCAACGGCCGGAACGCGGCAATGGAGGTGTTGGGAGTGAGAAGTGAGAGGTGAGAAGGTAAACAGTGCTCGATGTCACATCCATTTGCCCCGCCTCAGCATAGCTTGTTTAACGAGCCCAGGGCACGAGGCCTTTGGATAATCTCGAGTAGGCAGCTGAACGCTCTACCGGGCCCTGTGATGGCGCAAATCCCCCCCTGGCACTCCATTCGGCAACGAGACGGCAACGTCTACCACGATGACGATCAGTGCCCCGTAGGACAACGGATCGATTCGAAGTTTCGCATGAGGGGGCATCGCTGCCGGACCCAGTGCGCTTCCTGCGCCAAGCTGCGGGCCGCAGTTAACAGCGCCGAACGACTCGCCCGGATCCTTCCGCTTTGAAAACCTCCAAACCGTTTTGAATCTGGTCAGGGTAACACCCAATTGTTCCCTGGATCACCCATTCTACAATCCAGCCATTCTAGTCATTCAGGGAGCGTCATGTCTGGGCCTAACCACATCCCGCTGTTTCAATTCGGCAAGTACACCGTGGAAGCGTGGGGCCATCGATCGGCAACGGAGGACGGAGGTAGCGAGATGATATGGAGCATCCGGGTGGACGATGTGCTCTTGGGCTCCTTCTCCGCCTCGCTGGACCTGGCCGAGCCGGAGGTCGTGAAGCGGATTAAACACTGGGTTACGCAGAAGCTTCCGAAATGAGCTGCG
Source organism: Gemmatimonadales bacterium (assembly GCA_039930805.1). Lineage (GTDB taxonomy): Bacteria > Gemmatimonadota > Gemmatimonadetes > Gemmatimonadales > GWC2-71-9 > CAVVWJ01. The sequence continues at coordinate 7,571 of JBDTTD010000070.1, forward strand.
GAGTGCGAACGGCGGGAGTTGAACCCGCACCCCTTGCGGGACAGGATCCTAAGTCCTGCGCGTCTGCCAGTTTCGCCACGTTCGCGTGCCCGAAAAGATAATGGTTTGCCGTCGGTCCGGGATGGTGCCGCCGGATGACACCTGGCTCGGAGACACCGATCTGCGGCGCGTCCCCTTTGTCATTTGCGACACCTCTCCCTGGCTTGACATCATCTCTGTTGTGCCCCCGTGAAAACCCTCATAGCTTAAAATCAAACCCCAGGACTGATCCCTCGTGACTGTCAGCCGGTCTCCCCAACCCACTTCGGCGCGTACCCACCGCGAAAGAGTGCTGCCCTACGCGGTGGCCGTGCTGTCGGTTGCCCTGGCCGGCCTTCTGCTGCAGGCGCTGCCCCGGTTCACTGCGGCGGATGCCCGGCCCGCGCTGCTGGTGGCGGTGACGATCAGTGCCCTCGTCGGAGGCTGGGGACCGGGTACCGTGGCCCTCCTCCTCGTAGGCTTCCTATCCCGGGATCCAGGGATTCTCCTGGCAGGCGCGGCGCTCGTGGCGGTCTGCGCCATTTTCCGGCGAGCTCCGGTGGGAAAGGGTTCCGCCATGGACACCACCGCACCCGAACCGGCCCCGGGCAAACCCCTGGGTGTCGGGGAGACTCCAAACGGAGGCTGGAGCGCGTTCGCCGTCGAGACCTCGCGATCCGCTCCTCCCTTCCTGGAGGTCACTACCGAAGCCACCTGGCGCTTCCACCACGAGAAGCCGCTCGATATCACGCTTCCCGAGGACGAGCAGGTCGAGCATCTGTATCTCTATTCGTCCCTGGCGGAGTGCAACGACGCCTTTGCCCGGATGTACGGTTTCCGGACCGCGGTGGACGTGATCGGCACCCGGCTGGTGGTGTTCTGCCCCCCCTCCAACAGCGAGAACGTGGAATACCTTCGATCCTTCATCCGGAGCGGGTATCGGCTCGAGGATGCCGAGTCACAGGAGATCGACCGTTACGGCAACGCGAAGTATTTCGTGAACAACCTGGTGGGGATCTTCGAGCGGGGTCAGCTGGTGGGAGCGTGGGGGACGCAGCGGGACGTTACGGAACAGAAGGGCACTCCCGGGTCTCAGGAATACCTCTCCCGGATCCATTCGACAAAGAGCTCGTCGCAGTAGGGATTGTTGATCGAGTTCGAGGTCTTCACCCTTCGTCCGTCCGGCAGCACCGCAAAGGCACAGAACTGCGCCACCGTCGGCTTCAGATTGGGGCCGGTGCACTCCGGCACGGCAGTGCGGTTCACCTCGATCCACAGCGAATCGGCGCTGTGGGTTCGCTGCCACTCCGCACACTTCCCTTCTACATCCGGATCCACCTGCAGCCCGCTCGGGTGGATGACGATCTTTCCGCCCCCCACTGCGGCCATCACGGTAGCGGAAGGCCGGACGTACTGCCACGGGGTGCAGACCTCCTCTAATGGCTCGGCGTGCTGCGCAGCCACACAGGACAGACCCTGCACCGCTTTTCCGGTGTCCGGGGCGGCCAGATATGCGGTGTCCGCCAGCTGGTCCGACGCCTGACTCAACACCACGGTGTCGCCCGGCTGCGGGATCACCCTGACCCGAACCGAATCCGGCACCCCGGCGGAATCGGACAGGCTCAGGTCCCAGCCGACGACCACCTGCAATGAGTCGGCCGACATCGAGATCTCGGATCTGACCTCCGTGGCCTCGGAACGCATCGGGAGCGGAGCCTTGTCCGGGCGGTCGCTCAGGTAACCATCGAACATCAGCGCCGCGGTGCCTGCGGCCAGGACGGTGTAGATCAGCCAGGTGCGCGCCGCCACGGGAGACGGTGTTTCCGGCGGCGGCGGTTGCGTCCTGCGCCGGCGTACGCTCCGTACGATGACCTCCGGCTCGACGACTTCGTCCGGTTCCACTATCTCAAGACCTCGGGGCCCTGCTCGAAAACGACGTCCACCGGAATGTTCTTCGATTCCAGGCGGGTGAGGTCCTGCTGCAGGGTCGGTGAGAGCTTGCCCCGTTCCGCCATGAAGCGGGTGACGCCGTCGTAGTCGCCGTCACCCTGGAAGCGCAGGATCTGGCCAGCGAGCGTATCCACCGCCGTCCGCATCCGGGGAAAGTCCACCCGGTAGCGGCCGGTGGCTGAATCGCGGGCAAATGCGCCCTGGTCTTCGAAGAAGGAGAACTGGGCGGCGTTAGCCCGGCCATGCGCGCTGGAGGACCCGAAGCGGATGGACCGGAAGATGCCGGCCAGGAAGGTCACGTAGTTGTCGTCTAGATCCTGGTCCTTCAGCTGACCCCGCTGGTGCAGCCGGGTGATCATGAACAGGCCAAGGATATCGGCTTTGCCTTCCTCCAGCGCGCCGGCCTGCTCCTTGAGCGCTTCGCGTACGGTGACCTTGCCGCGAATCGTTTTCTTGATCCCCAGCCCGTGTGCCACCTCGTGAAACATGATGTTGGAGAAGAAGGCGTCGAAGTTGATGTGCTTGCGCTGGTCCTCGGCGATCAGCTCACCCGCCACCGGCATCAGGATCTTGTCGAACTTTGCCCGCATCGAGTTCTTGAGCTGCAGCCGGCGGGTGCCCTTTCGCAGCTGGACCTCCTCGTCATTGGGGAGGTTGATCGCGATGGTCTTGGAGCCCGCATTGGCGTCGCCCGCGTAGTACACCGCATCGTACGCGTTGAGATCCGAGTCGCTGCCCGGCCTTTCCCGCTTGTAGGCCGCAGGCACCGGGAGCTCGCTCTGAAGACTCGGAAGCATCGCTGCGTAGCGCGCCAGCCGGCCGCTCCACTCCTTGTCCTTGATCAGGACGAATGCTTCGTGCGCCGCCTTGGTCCCGAAGAGCTGGTCCTCATAGGTCTCGATGGGCCCGATGACCACATCGATAGTGTTGTCCTTCATGTCGAGCCAGGCCAGGTCGCTGGGCTGGTACTCATCGGTCTCCAGCGCCTGCGCGCGAAGCTCCAGGTAGTGCCTGAGACCGGGATCCTCGGCCAATGCTGCAGCCTCCCGCAGCTTGGCCGCTGCCTTGGGTATCTGGTCGGCGTAGGCCTGGTGATAAGGGACAGCGATCAGGCCGCTGGCCGGGTCTCGTCGGATGACCGTGTACTGACTCTGCAGCGCTTTCCCCATCGCAGGAGACTTAACGGCCGCCGCCTTCAGCTCCTCCTTGGCCATGTCATGGGGATAGAACCCGGCGCCCTTGGGCTTGGGGCCGACTCCCGCGACGAATGGGGTGTTGCCGTCGAGCCGGTCCCAGGGACCGTAATTGATCTCGGCATAGCGCCGGGTGCCGGGGTCCTGAATTGACCGCAGAAGGGAATCACGGTTGCCGTAGGCCTCGCGCCAGAAGATGGTGTCCATGGAGCGAGCAGCGTCGATGAGGAGCGGGATCATAAGCCGCTCATTCTCCGTCAGCTTTTCGAGGTCGGCCGTGAGGCGAACCGTGGTGTACTGGGCCAGTTTCCGGTCGATCGGCGAATCGGTGGTGTGTGGTGGTGAGGCTCCTGCCTTCGAGGGGTCGCCCTTGCACGCCATGCAAGCAACAGATCCCAGAGCCGCGACCCACGTGGTCCAATTCGTCATCGGCGTTTCGGCCCCTTCGCTTCGCTCAGGGTGACAATCTGCTACGTTGGGCTTCCCGCTGTCCCGCTGTCCCGCCTACCGGCCTTCCAGCTCCCGCTCGCCCGGCGT
>JBDTTD010000071.1:0-11267 GCA_039930805.1 Gemmatimonadales bacterium
TCTACGCCGACCGCAAGCGCCCCGCCGATGCGGAGATCCAGCTCCACGCGGTGGAATCACTGCCGGCGCGCGAGGCACTGGATTCGATGTATAAGTGGCAGGGCGCGGAGCTCCAGCGGCGGGTGACGAGGCGGTGAGACAGTACGGCGGTACGGCGGTACGGCGTACCGTCCTACCTCCCACTCTAAAGTTTTCCTCAAGTCAGCCGAGACTTGCTCCGTCACGATTAGACGGAGGACGGAGTGCCGGAGAAGAAATTTCCTGGGGACATACGCGAGGCCCGGCTGAGGCCCGAATACTCAGACGAGTACCCGGCCCTGACTCCTGACCTCTGGATCCCGGCCACCGAGCTGGTGCACAAGCTGATCGAGCGCGCCCATTCCCGCCGTCGGGAAGGGCGGCATACCCGTACTTTCGACCCCACCCATTTCGAGTTCCGGGGCGGACCCGAAAAGCCCAGGCGGCGCGGACTACGCACCAGGAAGACCGACCCCTCACCGGAGGCCGACGAACAGCCTACCCCATTACAACCCCCGCCTGCTGCATAGCCGTCTCCAACGCTCCGTGTTGACGCGCCGCTTCAATAGGGCGACTGTGAAGCAGAGGAGGCCCTTGGATGGTAGACTACCCCTCCGGCTGGACCTGCGAACGCACCGTATTGCGGTTCGAGTACTACCTGCTCAGCACGCTTCCGCTGGGGGACTCGCTCGCGGTGGCCGAGCACCTGGAGGCCTGCGACGGGTGCGCCCAGCGCCTGGTGCTCTATCGCCTGACACTTACCAAACGTCCTCGTGGCTGACCGGTTCGCCGCCTTTGCCGGCAGTCTGCGGAGGGGCTCCTACAACCGCGCACTGATCCAGGCCGCGCAGGATCTCGCCCCCGGACGCGGAGGGCGACCCTCCCAGTGTGGTCGCCTTCAATGCGGCGCTGCGCCAGGCCGACGGCATCCTCATCGCCACGCCCGAATACAACGACGGCATCCCCGGGGTGCTGATCAACACGATCGACTGGGGATCGCGGCTGCCCGGCCGCTCTCCATTGATAGGACACCTGCAGGCTCGCGTCCTTCCTCCGCCCGAGCTGCTGATCGCCAAGGCGCACGAGCGGTTCGACGCCGGGCTTCGGCTCAAGGACGAGGGCACGCGCAAAGTGCTCAGCGATCTGCTGGAGTCGTTCAGCCGGTGGATCGGCCGGGAGCGGGCGGCGGCAGAGGCGGAGCGCGGCTTGGCGACGCACCTACGCCACAGTAGAGCCTCGACGGACGATGCACCCTGACCGGTTTACTCTCATCGCCGCTCTCGCACTCAGCGCGTGCGGTGGTGGCGGCACGGCCCCTCCCCCTCCCCACTCCGATCCTCCGGCTGTGGCGGGGACCTACGACGTCACTGGTGAATCGAACAATGCCCTTGGTACTCAGTTCACCTTTACTGGGCCTTTGGCACTGACTCAAGCCGGGGATCCTCCTGGTGAGGCGCTCGGTGGTACGCTGACCCTCACCTACAGCTTCCCTCAGTTTTCCACCCTCACTGTTGCACTGGTCCAGGCCTCTGTCGATGGTAATGGAAGCTTGAGTTTCTTAGCGACTACATCAGCAGGTCCCGCAAGGTGGACCGGGTCGTTCAACGGTACGGCGATAGTAAGCGGGCGCTTCGGCTGTCAGCAGGTGTGCTATGCGGGGGTCTGGCGAGCGACTCGCCGATAGAAAGGGACCAGCCGCTCTAAGATTCTAATTCCTGGCGGCTGTAAGCCGCTGGAATCTCGGGCTGCTTCGTAGGGGATCCCAGAACGGATCTACCTTCAGCCATGCCGCCGAGAGCGGGCCGGGTCGCGAAAACACGGCGGCCAAGAGGTCGATGGCCTTCTCACGATGCCCCAGCAGCACGTGAATTCTCGCGAGGTTGGCAGGCATCAAGGTGCTCTCGGGTCCGCCCGCCGGATAGGGTAGCAAGGCGATCGCCAATTCGCCCTCTCGTAGTGCATCGGCGGAGCGCTTCAGCCCGGCCAGCGCCAGGCCGAGCATGGCGTGGTAGAAAGCATCCTGGTTGGGGTGGGGCTGAATCCTGGCCTCGAGCACCGCCCGGGCGGAGTCGAACGACGCGTCCGCCAGGCTAGCATGATTGCGCCGGTGGTACACCAACCCCTTCGCTAGCGCGAGTGCGGCGGTGTCACCGTCCAATGCGGCTGGCGGGAGCCGGAGGAGCCGGGTCTGCTGCTCGTCGCTCAGCAGCAGGACGATGTCCTCCAGCGAGACGATCACGTCCTCGGTGCCGGTGGGCGAGATGTTCTGCGAGACATCGGGGAGGAAACGCCGGGCCCCCGGCACGTCGCCGGTGAGATTGAGGTAGGCCAGCGCCTTCACCAGGCGGGCGTTGGCCAGGTGTGGCGTGCCGGCGAGCGCCTTGTCCAGGTAATAGTTCGCGGGCACGTACTGACGCAGCAGGGCGTAGGAGCGGCCCAGCGCGCCCGCCTGACCGGGGTCGAGGGGATTCAGCCGCTCGGCCTCGTGGTCGGAGGCCAGTGCCTTGTCCCACTGTCCCTGGCGGCGGTACACGTGGGCAATCAGCGCGGGCAAGTTGAAGTCGCTGGGGCGGGCCTGCTGGGCCCGGGTGAGCGCCTCGAGCGCGCCACTGTAGTCGTTGAGCACGAACAGCCGGTAGAAACCCAACGCGCAGCAGCTGCCGGAGCTGCAGGTGGGGTCCAGCCGTTCCGCCCGATCGAGTGCCACCTTGCTCTGCCTCAGCCGCTCCACATTCCGGTCCAGATAGCTCAGATACATGATCACGTGAGTGATCGACAGCAACGCGTAGGCGGTCACGAAGTTGGAGTCGAGAGCCGTGGCGCGCTCGAACAGGCTCACCGTCTTCCGCATTCCGGCCGGGCTCCCCGAGTTCTCCTCCAGCCCGCTTACCCCGCGGAGGAACGCGTCGTACGCCTCGGGGTTGCCGGTGGGCGCCTCCAGCACGCGGCGGTCGTTGTTGGGCAGTACGATGTCGAGCGCTCCGACCACCTTGGTAGCAAGGCCGGTCTGCAGTGCGAACATCCCGGTAAGAACCGTGTCGTACTGGGCGGCCCAGAGCTGCTTTCCGTCGGACACTCGGAACAGGGTCGGGCTCACCCGGACCCGGCCGGCCCCAGCGTTCTTGTCCCACCAGACCGAGCCCTGCAGGATGTAATGCACCCCCAGCTCGCGGCCGATCTGCGCCACGCTCTTGTTGGTGCCCTTGTATTGCCGGGCGCTCTGCGCCGCGATCACGCCGAGTCCCCGGACGCCACCGAGCCGGAGGCCGATCGCCTCGGTGAGCCCGTCGGCGAAGTAGCCGTCGGCGGCCGGCCCCCGATTCTCGAAGGGCAGCACCACCAGCATCTTCCGCCCGGCAATCGCGACCGGCTCGGATGCACCGGCCGAGTGGCGCTGCTTCCAGGCGGTGTAGCCGGCTCCCGCCAGGAGGAGCACCACGATCCCGACGGAAGTCAGGCTCAAGACCTGAGCGCGGCGCACCCCGCGGCTCAAACTCCCGGGCAGGCCCTGGACGCCAGCGGTCCCCTTCTCTTCCACCGCAGTCACCATGGGTGGCGGCGCAGTCGAAGCTCTCGCGCCATTCCCTGGGACAGAGCGGTGCGCTTCAAGCCACCCAGACACTTCGGCCGGCGGATCGGCGCCCAGCTCCGCCCGAATCAGCTCCCCGTATAGCTGGCCGATGCGCAGTGCTTCGGCGCGCTCGCCGGCCCGGTCCAGGGCGGTCATGAGGCCGAGCGCGGCCCGAGCGCTCAGCGGATCGAGCTGGAGCAGCCGGCGCCACCAGTCCGTCGCGGACCGGTGCTCGCCTCGCGCCACCGCTGCTTCAGAAAGGGTCTCGAGCGCAGCCCGGCACAGGCCGGCCAGCCGGGTCCGCTCGGTTTCGGCCCATTGCTCGAACTCCCCACCGCCGTTCAGGTAAAACCCATCCAGGAATGGGGCGATGTAGCACGCGACCGCCCGGGCGGGATCGTGATCGTCCAACGCGGAGATGAACGAGTCGACATCGCTGGAGATCGTGGCGGGGTTGAGTCGCAGCTGGATCGAGCCGAGGAAGAGCTCGGGCGCGTGGAGATCACGGCGGAGAGCGTAGCAGGCCTGGCGGAGGAGTCCCCGGCCGTGCTCAGTGTCGGTCTCGGGCCACAGCGCGGCGATGAGCTTGTCGCGGCTCAGGCCGCGGCGGCCCGACGTCGCCAGGAGGGCGAGCAGCGCCAGCGTCTTCCTCTGCTGGGCCGCACCGGTGCCAGGGAGGCCTTCGATCTCTACGGAGAGTCCGCCGAACGTCTTGAGCTGGAGCATGTTGCTCCGCTTGACTCGTCTTTGACCGGCATCTAACGGGGAGCTCTTAACATAGCCCTCCAACCGTGAACTGGCGACCAGGAGGCATGATGCAACCCATCCGAGGGATGAACCAACTGTGGCTTGCGGCCGCTCTCCTGGCCGCGATGATGCTGCTCGCCTGCGCGCTCCCTGCGGGCATGCAGGCTGAGCCGGTGTCGGTCTGGGTCCGGAGCCACAACCGCAGCAGCGTGGATGTCTACCTGATGTGCGGCGACCGGGATGCCCAGTGGCTGGGTGTTCTCAGGCCCCACGAGGCGGGGCCTCTGGAATTCCCGTCCGGGCGCACCCGCTGCGTGCAGGGTCTCAATTTCTTTCTGGTGGATCGAGACCACAATCGCGGGTACTGGGTGGGTCCGCTGCACCTGCAGCGGGGCTCGCGGATCAATCTGGTGATCGAGAAGTTCGCCGGCCTGTCCACCGCTAATCTTGGAAGGGAATGACTCCAATGATCCGCAAACAGCGCGTTCATTGAGGAAGGTGGGGATGTGGGTATCGCGCGCAACGAAACCGGGGGTGTGGATACCGTAGTAGCCACCTTCTTCGTACCTGCGGGTGGTCCAACCCGTATTGACGCGGCGGCACCGGGAAATTGTGCGTTTTGATTGGAGGGTTGCGCTACAGGTTCGACCTCGTGGCCGGCCAGGTGCTGGGCCGGACGATCCTCTCGCGCCGGTACGAGAGTGTCCTTGGCAGATGAAAACCAAGGGCGCCGAGGCCCGAATCGTGGTCTAACGAAAATCCGGGCGAGGGGCAGTGGCGATACCCGGCCCACGCCCACCACCCCGGCACCTGCCTCCGCCATGTCCCACCATGGTACGGCCGCGGACCGTGGGGAGCTCGTCGGTCTCGTCCGGGGCAGCCGAGGGACCGCTGCTCGCCGGAATCAGCGTGACGGTCTTTCCGGGCAGGAGCTCCCGGTCGTTGGCCGAGGCCGGTTCCGGGCTCGCGGGCTGGACCACCGGCTCGGGAGCCGGAGCAGGCGCAGCTGCCGTAACCGCCGCCAGTCTTACCGTGGGCTGGCGGCTGGAGGGCGGATGACGAACGGTTCGGCGCTGGGATGGGACCCGCTGGGTCTCCACCGGGGATGCGATCTCAACCTGGGCCGTCTGGGACACCAGGGTGAGATCTCGCTCGGGGAGGGAGCCTGTCTTTTGCTCACCTGCCCCGGACCCGCATCCCGCGGCAACTGCCACCAGGGCCGTGAGCGGGAGCAGTAGGATGGTGCGCATGAATCCTCCGAGCTTGGTCTGCCGGCTTTTCCAATGTAGGACGCGGAGGTGGACCCTGCTCACACACCGAGGCCCGCACACGCCCTGGTTGAACCATACCCCGGTGGGCGCAATCTCACCCCACGCTGCGACGGCAGCACGGCGGTACGGCGGTAAGGGCACGAGTCATTGCGAGGAAGCGAAGCGACCGAAGCAATCCCGCCGCCTCACCTAACGTCTGCTCACCTACCGCCCTGCCAGCACCACCGAATCTCCCACCTCCAGCGCTCGAAACCGGTCCGCCGGCACGGAACGCTCCGCCAACGCCTTCGCTAAGTCCCGGACCGGCTCGTCAATTCCCTCCGGCGTCAGCTGAAAGGTGCCGAAGTGCATGGCGATGCTCTGGCGCGCCGCGAGATCGAGGTGGGCCTGCACTGCTTCCGCGGGATTCATGTGGATGTCCTTCATGAACCAGCGTGGCTCGTAGGCTCCGATCGGAAGGAGCGCCAGATCGATCGGACCGAGTCGCCTGGCGATCTCGGTGAAATGAGGGCCGTAGCCGGAATCTCCCGCGTGAAGAATCCGTTGCCCACCGGCATGGATCAGGAACCCGCCCCAAAGGGCCCGATTTCGATCGAACGGACCGCGTGCCGAAAAGTGCTGAGCCCGGGTCACCGTGACCGGGATCGGCGCGGCGCTCGCCTCCTCCCACCAGTCGAGCTCCTCGATTCGACGGAAGCCGGCGGTCCGAAGCAGCGGCCCGTTCGCGAGTGGGGTGACCACCGGAGGATGAAAGCGCTGCTCCAGTCGACGCAGGGTGGTGATGTCGCAGTGATCGTAGTGATTGTGACTCAGGAGCACGAGGGAGATGGGCGGCAGATCGTCGAATCGCACGCCCGGCGCCCGGACCCGGCGAGGGCCGGCAAACGACAGCGGGCTGGCCCGTTCGGAATACACCGGATCGATCAGCACATTGGCGGCAGCGGCCTGGATCAAAATGGTGGAATGACCAATGAATGCCACCACCACCTCGTCCGGCCCGGGGGTAGGCGGCCGCCGCGGCTCGATCGGAACCTTCGACGGCCACCGGGTTCGGGGCGTGAGCAACAGCCGAGGCAGCTTCCGGAGCGGCTGCCCATTGGCGCCATTGGGATTGAAGAATCGGCGGCCATCGAAGTGATCGGAGGGGGCTGTCATGTAACTGACAATAGGCGGTAAGGCGGTACGGCGGTACGGCGGTATATTCACACCCATGATCACGCTCGAAGAAACCGCGGCGGAGCAGTTCCTTCCCCGTTTCGGATAACAACGCCACCCACTACCGATTTCTATGCCTTCCGACTCCCGACAGCAGGCCACCCTCGAGCGCGCCGCCGAGCTGGCCGTCTCCTATCTCGAATCGCTCGATGCCGCACCCGTCGCTACCACGGCGCCGCTCGCCGAGCTCAGGCGTCGATTCTCCCGCCCGTTGCCCGACCACGGCGTAGATCCGATCACCGTCATCGAAGAGCTCGCGCGCGACGCGGCCGGAGGCCTCCTGGGCAGCGCGGGCGGCCGCTTCTACGGCTGGGTGATCGGCGCCGGCCTCCCCTCAGCGCTCGCCGCCGACTGGCTCACCGCCACCTGGGACCAGAACGCCGGATTGTACGCTTGTGGTCCAGCCGCCGCGGTAGTGGAGGAAGTCTGTGGCGCCTGGCTCAAGGACGTGCTCGGCGTTCCGGCATCAGCATCCTTCGCCCTGGTGACCGGCTGCCAGATGGCCCACGTCACCTGCCTGGCCGCGGCTCGGCACGCGCTGCTGGGCCGCAGAGGCTGGGACGTCAATCGCGATGGGCTGGCCGGCGCGGCGAGCGTCCGCATTCTCACGTCGAGTGAAGTACACGGCACCACGACGCGCGCCGCGAAGCTCCTTGGGATCGGCACATCGAACATCTTCGTGCTCCCGAGCGACTCGGCCTCGCAGCTCAGCCCCGATGTCCTGCGGGACGCGCTGGCACGGGAGCGCGATCGACCGACAATCGTGGTGCTCCAGGCCGGCGATGTGAACCGCGGCGCCTTCGATCCCTTCGCCCAGCTCATCGCCCTGGCGAGTGACGCGGAAGCGTGGGTGCACATCGATGGCGCCATGGGACTCTGGTGCCACGCGGTGCCCGAGCTCCGCCACCTGCTCCGAGGCGCGGAGCGGGCGGACTCCTGGGCCACTGACGGCCACAAGTGGCTCAACGTCCCCTACGACTGCGGCTACGCCTTCGTGGCTCATCCAGAGCACCACCGCGCCGCCATGGAGCATCACGCGAGCTACCTGGTCCACGCGGACGACGTGCGCGACCAGCTCGACTGGGGGCCGGATCATTCGCGCCGGGCGAGAGGCTTCGCGACTTATGCGGCGTTGCGGGAGCTGGGACGCACCGGCCTGGCGGACTTGATCGCCCGATGTTGCCGGCACGCGCACGACATCGTCACCCGCATCGGTGCCTTGCCGAACGCCCGCGCCATCTGCGTCCCAGTGATCAACCAGGGGCTGGTACGCTTCTACGATGCTCGGCCGGGAGCCACCGAGGAGGACCACGACAGGAGAACCGACGCGGTGATGGCCGCCATCAACGCCACCGGGGAGGCCTTCTTCACCGGAACCACCTGGCGGGGCAAACGCTGCATGCGGGTGTCGGTATCCAGCTGGCGCACTACCGAGGATGATGTGAGCCGGGCGGTAGCGGCGGCGGAGAGGGTGCTCCAGGAGGAACGGCAGGTGAAGGTGATCCATTAGTCCGTCGGCCCGAGGCTTCCCATCGGCCTGGAAGCAGGCCACCTTGGAGGCATCGAAGCCGATAGCCGGTCCCCGCTCAACTTCCGGGATCGCTCGAACATCCTCAAGCGGGTTCTCGACCCAGCACCGCGGCCTGTCGGCCACGATGCATTTGTAGGAATCGTGGCAGAGGAGGGACAACTATGGCTTGGCAGCTTTCCGGACGAAGCATCGAACTATGCAATTGCAGAATGCTGTGCCCCTGCTGGCTCGGTCCCGAGGGACAGCCGGACCAGGGATGGTGCGGCGGTGCATTCGCGTTCGACATCCAGCGTGGCAGCTCGGACCGCATTGATCTCAGTGGAACCAAGGTAGCTCTCTCATTTGTATGGCCGGGGAATTTCTTCGGCGGCAATGGAACGGCTCGCTGCTACATCGGCGATGATGCAAAGCCCGAGCAGCGGAGGGAACTGGAGGCGATCTTCACGGGGAAAAAGGGCGGCCTGTTGGAGCCGTTGTGGGGAGCCGTGGTGAGCAACTGGCTGCCGACCGAGGCGACCAGGATCGAGATCGGCTGGGGCGATTCTGTGTCCCTCAAAGTGGGAAACGTCGCCCAGGCGAAACTGTCACCGTTGAAGGACCAGGCCGGGCGTCCAACGCGCGTGGACGGTGCTGCTGCCCAGGCCGCATTCCAGCTGGCCAGCATGGACCTGGCCAGCAGCAAGGGGAGCCGCTGGTCGGATCCTAAGCTGCGCGAGTGGCAAGGCGATTCGGGGACACTCCACCAATTCAGCTGGAGCGCCTGATTGGAGGCCAACTACGGGCGCATCGGTCGGTTATCCCTCCATGACTGCCACGCTTGAGCGCCGCAGCTATCCCTTTCTGTTGCTCGGCGAGCTCCGGCGCGGCACCGAGTCGGCCGAGATCCGGAGTCCCTACTCCGGCGACCTGATCGGTCGAGCCGAGTTGGCCGGACCTGAAGATGTCGCCGCTGCGCTGGATGCCGCGGTTGCCGCTGCTCCCGCCGCAGCAGCGCTGCCCTCCCACGCCCGGGCGGCCGTGCTCGACCGAATCGCCGCCGGTGTAGCGGAGCGCCGGGAGTCGCTGGCTGGCCTCCTCGCGGCGGAGGCGGGAAAGCCACTGGCGCTCGCACGGGCCGAGATCGATCGGGCGGTGTTCGTGTTCCGCCAGGGCGCGCAGGAAGCCCTCCGGATGGGCGGCGAGGTGATCCCCATGGACCTCCAGCCCCACGGCGAGCGGCGCTGGGGCATTACCCGCCGGTTCCCGCTCTCGCCCATCTCCGCGATCATTCCCTTCAACTTTCCCGTGCTCCTGGCGGCCCATAAGCTGGCCCCCGCGATTGCCTGTGGCGCCACCATGGTGCTCAAGGTGCCACCGCAGGATCCGTTGGCGACGCTCCTCCTCGGCGAGATCATCCGCGACAGCGGTTATCCCTCGGGCGCGCTCTCCATCCTCCTCTGCACCAATGAGGCCGCCGCGCCGCTGATCGACGATCCCCGGGTCCGGATGATCACCTTCACCGGCTCGGCCCGCGCCGGGTGGGCCATTCGCCGCCGCGCGTCCAACAAGCGAATGACCCTGGAGCTGGGCGGCAACGCGGCCGTGATGATCGAGCCGGACGCCGACCTGGACCACGCGGTCAAACGCTGCGTGGCCGGAGGCTATCTCTACGCCGGCCAGTCATGCATCTCCACCCAGCGGATCCTGGTACACCAGTCGCTCTACGATCGATTCACCGAGCGCTTCGTGGCCGCGGTGGCGGCGCTCCGCACCGGCGACCCTATGGCGGAGACCACCGACGTCGGCCCGATGATCGACCAGGCGAGCGCCGAGCGCGCCGCCGGGTGGATCGCGGAGGCGGTGGCGGCCGGTGCGAGGGTCGCGGCCGGTGGCGGGCGGAAGGGCGCGATGCTGGAGCCCACGGTGCTGCTCGACACCACGGGTAGCATGCGGATCAACTGCGAGGAGATTTTTGCGCCGGTGACTACCGTGCGCCCTTATGCCGGCTTCGACGAGGCCGTCATGGCGGTCAACGACTCGCCCTACGGCATCCAGGCGGGCCTCTTCACCAACGACATGCGAACCATTTTCCGAGCATTCGAACGGATCGAGGTCGGCGGACTGGTGATCAACGACGTACCCGGGTTCCGGGTGGACCACGCGCCCTACGGTGGGGTGAAGGAATCCGGGCAGGGCCGCGAGGGCGTCCGCTACGCCATCGAGGAGATGACCGAGCTCAAGCTGCTGGTGCTGGGCGACACATGACGTAGCGAGAAGCTAGGAATGCGGTCCGGAGGACCGCTGATTGGGGAGGAGGGCCGCCCTCAGGGGCGGCCCTACATGCCCATAAACGGGTCCGCAATAGGGGCCGCCCAAGAGGGCGGCCCTACGCGAATCACCGGTCCTTCGGACCGGAAAGCACACCGAGAGGACGCGCTAGACTGGGGCCGGGTCTTGCGGGGATCGGGTTCCTCGCCGCGAACGGACGGCTCGAGGCCGAGCTTTCCATGTGGTTCGAGTTCACACTCAAGGGAGACCTGATGCGATCGTTCGTCTTGCCCGCGCTCCTCTGCCTGGCCTCGGTGCTGCAGGCCCAAACGCCGCCGCCGTCGTCCGCACCCTACCGCGACAAGCAGATACCCCACGAGGCCGGGTTCCGGGTCTTTATCGTGCCCGACATGGAAGGCATGGGGAGCGCGGTGGACACCCGGGAGGTCATCGCCGGCAACGAGGGCGAACGCTTCAAGGACCTCACCAGCCCGGACTATTGGGATCGCTTCCGCCTGCTGCTCACCCGGGAGGTGAACTCCACCATCGCCGGCGCTCGCCTGGCCGGTGCCCGAAGCTTCGTGGTGAATGAAGGCCACGGCGGCAACCTCTTCGCCAACGTGCTCCCCTGGGAGCTCGACAGCTCGGCGATCCTGGTGCGCGGGTT